>JAGRKY010000044.1 GCA_020442095.1 Bauldia sp. | reverse complement strand
TCGATCTCATCATCATCTACAATTCAGGGCGCTACCGCATGGCGGGACGCGGCTCGGCTGCCGGACTGCTCGCCTACGGCAACGCCAACGAGATCGTGAAGGAGATGGCGGTCGAGGTTCTGCCGGTTGTCAGGAAGACGCCGGTGTTGGCCGGAGTGAACGGCACCGATCCGTTCATCCTGATGCCGCGCTTCCTCGCGGAACTGAAGGACATGGGCTTTTCGGGGGTTCAGAACTTCCCGACTGTCGGCCTCTTCGACGGCACCATGCGGCAGAGCTTCGAGGAAACCGGCATGGGCTTCGGGCTGGAAGTCGACATGATCGCCGAGGCGCACGCCCAGGACATGTTGACCACCCCCTATGTCTTCAATCCCGACGAGGCTATCGCGATGACGAAGGCCGGCGCCGACATCATCGTCGCGCATATGGGCGTCACCACGGGCGGCACGATCGGCGCGACGTCGGCGAAGACGCTCGACCAGTGCGTCGAGGAGATCGACGCCATTGCCGCGGCGGCGCGCTCCGTGCGCAAGGACGTGATCATGCTCTGCCACGGCGGACCGATCTCGATGCCGGACGACGCCGCCTATGTGCTGAAGAACGCCGACCGGATCGATGGGTTCTACGGCGCGTCGTCGGCCGAGCGCCTGCCCGCCGAACGCGCCATCGCCGAGCAGATCCGCTCGTTCAAATCCGTTACCGCAAGAGGATAGACCGATGACCGATGTGAAGGACCTGTACAAATACCCGGGAAGCGTCGACGCCTACGGGTTCGACTGGGGGCAATTGTCAGTGACGCTTGGGCCGCAGGTGAACGATGCGAAACAGTTTTCCGCCGCGGTCGTCACTGTTCCGCCCGGACAGGGTCATGCCCGCCACAACCATCCTGGCTCGGAGGAGATCATCTTCATCCTTAAGGGCGAAGGCGAGCAAATGGTCGAGGACGAGAACGGCAATCCGCACACCGAGACGGTGAGGCCAGGCTGTACGGTTCTTATCCCCGAAAGCCGCTATCATTCGACGCTGAACACGGGAGACGGGGAGATGCAGATCTTCGTCGTCTATTCGCCGGCCGGGCCGGAGGAGCTTCTGAAGGAGCTCCCGGATTTTCACCTCATTCCGACGGGCCGCTGAACCATGGATGATCTCGCGACCAACGCGCTGCCATACGAGTTCGCGCATCTCGACGATCTGATGGAGAAGGCCGGCATCGACGTGCTTCTCGCCACGTCGAAGCATAATGTCCAGTACCTTCTGGGCGGCTACCGTTTCATCTTCTTTTCCGCGATGGATGCAATCGGCCACAGCCGGTACCTGCCGATCGTCGCTTATATAAAGGGCGCGCCGGAGAAGACGGCTTACGTCGCCAACAAGATGGAGGGGATGGAACATGCCAACCATCCGTTCTGGACACCGCATTTCTTCCCGGTCGCATGGGGCACGCGCGACGCCATGGCGCGGGCGATCCAGCATCTGAGAGCCGAGGGGCCGGCCTCGCCGCGCATCGGCATCGAACCCGGCTTCCTTCCGCTGGATGCCGCGAGGGACCTTGAGGCGGCCTACTCGAACGCTCCGCTCATCGACGCTTGCGGCCTGTTGGAACGGTTGCGCGCGGTCAAGTCGCCGAAGGAACTGGCGATGCTCAAGGACGCGTCGGAACGCATCAGCGCCTCGATGCAGTCGACGATATCCTGGGCGAGAGAAGGATCGACGAAGAAACAGATCATCGACCGGCTGCGCGCCGAGGAATCGTCGCGCGGCCTCCAGTTCGAATACTGCCTTTTGACGCTGGGCGCGTCGCATAACCGGGCGTCCTCCGACCAGGCCTGGGCGGCGGGCGAAGTCCTTTCGATCGACTCCGGCGGCAATCTCGAAGGCTATATCGGCGACATTTGCCGCATGGGCGTTCTGGGAGAACCGGATGCGGAACTGGAAGATCTCCTGGGCGAAATCGAATCCGTCCAGCAGGCCGCATTCTCGAAGATCGCGGCCGGGGCCATCGCGGGCGATTTGATCGAAGCGGGGGAAGCGGAACTTGCCAGACAGCCGAACGCCGCCTGCACCGACTTTTTCGCCCATGGGATGGGCGTCATCACCCATGAAGCGCCTTTCGTTATGACGAACCATCCCGTTGCCTACGAAGGAATCGATCGTGACGAGCCGCTGAAAGCGGGCATGGTACTGTCGGTCGAAACGACGATGCTTCATCCGACACGCGGCTTCATCAAGCTCGAAGACACACTCGCGGTGACGGAGAGCGGGTACGACCTCTATGGAAGCGAGGGTCGCGGCTGGAACCGCGGCGGAAGATAACATGGGAAGGAGACAGACATGAACGGCAAGCGCATTCTCATGCTGATCGGCGAGTATTCGGAGGAGTACGAGATTTTCGTCGTGCAGCAGGCCCTGGAGGCCGTTGGCCATACGGTCGATATTATTTGCCCCGAGACGAAAAAGGGCGACCGGGTGACGACCTCGGTTCACGATTTCGGCCCCGGCGTGATGACATGGACCGAGCACAAGGGCCACGCCATCGAGGTGACCCAGGATTTCGATACGACGAAGACCGACGGCTACGACTCGGTCTATCTCGCCGGCGGGCGCGGCCCGGAATACATCCGCACCTATGAGCGCGTTCGCGAGATCGTCCGCGAGTTCCATCGCGACGACAAGCCGATCGCCGCGATCTGCCATGGCGTGCAGGTGCTGGTCGCGGTCCCCGAGGTGATCAAGGGCAAGCGGGTCTCCGGGCTCTTCACCACGCGCCCGGAAGTCGAACTGACCGGCGCGACCTATGTGCCGATCGGCGGCAAGGCTGCCTTGCGCGACGGAAATCTGGTGACGGCGGAAGGCTGGACTGCGCTTGCCGCCTTCATCCGGGAATATCTCGGGGTCCTGGGAACGGAGATCATTCACCACCCGATCGGCCAGACGCAGGGCATGCAGGCGGCGGAGTAACCGGAGCGCCCGAACAGCATCAGAACCGGCTCTCGTCACCCGAATTCTCTGCAAGTCGCAGGATAAACAATCAAGGATTGAGGTTTCACCATGAAGACCATCAAGGGCCCGGCCCTGTTCCTGGCGCAGTTCGCCGGCGACGAGGCACCGTTCAATTCGTGGCAGTCGATCACGAAGTGGGCGGCGGATTGCGGCTACAAGGGCGTACAGGTGCCGAGCTGGGACGGTCGGCTGATCGATCTCCAAAAAGCCGCGGCGTCGAAAGACTATTGCGACGAATTCAAGGGCGTGGCCGCCGAGAACGGCATAGAGGTCACGGAGCTTTCCACCCACTTGCAGGGCCAGCTCGTCGCCGTGCATCCGGCCTATGACGAGGCGTTCGACGGCTTCGCGGCGCCGGAGGTGCGCGGCAACCCGAANNGCGCGCCAGGAATGGGCCGTCAAGCAGGTGCGCATGGCGCTGGACGCGTCGCGCAACATGGGGATCGGCGCGATGGCCAGCTTCTCCGGCGCGCTCGCATGGCCCTACATCTATCCCTGGCCGCAACGCCCGGCCGGCCTCGTCGAGACTGCCTTCGACGAACTGGCGAAGCGCTGGCGGCCGATCCTCGACCATGCCGAGGAATGCGGTGTCGACATCTGCTACGAGATCCATCCGGGCGAGGACCTGCATGACGG
>JAGRKY010000043.1 GCA_020442095.1 Bauldia sp. | reverse complement strand
TCGTTCTTGAAGGCGGTGATCAGCACCCAGTAGAGCGGCACCAGCACGACCAGCGACCACAGCACGAGCAGCCCGTAGGTGAGGACCTTGGAGGCCGGCGCCTGCTGGTCGAGCGCCTTCGGCTCGAACAGGCGGCGCATCAGGGAGCGATCGTCGGTCATGATTCGAGACGGCGCGCCGGCCGCACCATGAAGTTGAAGAAGGAGACGCAGACGATGGTCGAGACGAAGAGCAGCATGTAGCCGACCGCCGCCGAGCCGCCGAGATCCTGCGTCCGCCAGGCGATGAAGGAATGCAGCGTCATCGATTCCGTCGCCAGCCCAGGGCCGCCGCCAGTGAGGACGTTGGGCAGGTCGACGATCTTGAACGCCTCGATCAGGCGGATCAGCACGATCGTCGCGGCGACCGGGGCGATCGCCGGCCAGGTGATGTCGCGGAAGATCTGGAAGCCGTTGGCGCCGTCGATGCGCGCCGCCTCGACCTGGTCGCGCGGCTGGTTCTCGATCGCCGCGAGCAGGACGATGAACATGAAGGGCGTCCACTGCCAGGTGTCGCCGACCAGCACCATCAGCCGCGCCGACCAGGCGTCCGTCGCCCATGACCACTGGGTGACGCCGAGCGACTGGAGGAGCGGCGCGAAGGGGCCCTTCTGGATGTCCGCCAGCATTCGGAAGGTGTAGGCGATGCCGACCGGGGTCACCATCAGCGGCACGAAGAAGAGCACCCGGAAGAAGTTGCGGCCGCGGATCGCCTGGGCGCAGAGCATGGCGAGCCCGAGGCCGAGCAGGAACTGGGCGGTGACGCCGACGACGACATAGATCAGGGTCGTCACCATCGTCCCCGGCACGCCGCCGGCGACGATGGTCGCGGTGGCGAGCAGGGTCAGCCCCATCGTCAGGCTCGCGGTAATCAGCCGGCCAATGGTGCCGAAGATCGTCGCCCGTCCGGACATGAAATAGCGGCCGAGCAGGAAGAGGATGAGCGCTGCCATCGCTGCGACGATGATCCACTCGACCGGGCCGAATTCCTTGAAGGTGCCGAGCAGGTGATACTGCTGCGACCCGAAGAGCAGCTTCTTGTAGTTGAAGTTGCCGACGTATTTCAGCGTGAAGCCGCCCGGCGCGAGCGCGAAGCGCGTCAGCGACAGGTAGGCCGAGATGATCAGCGGGAAGATTGCGAAGCAGAGGATGACGATGACCGCCGGCAGCACCATGAGGCGGCCGGCATGGCGGTCGAACCGCTCGGCCAGCCCCGGGCGCGGGACGGTGTCACGGGCGGTCGCGGCAGCAGCAGTCATGCGATCTCACGTGGTTTCCGGGAGCCGGAGTCCCGATTTGCAAGAGTCCGGCGCGGGCGGGCCGCGCCGGACGATGTCAAAGCGATCGGCTCAGTTGGCGCCGATGGTGGCCTTGTAGATCTCGAGCTGCTCGTCGCGCCCGATCTCGTCGGTCAGCTCTTCCCAACCGTTGGTCACGGCCGCCACAGTGGCGTCGGCGTCGATCTCACCGGCGAGGAAGCGCGAAATGGCCTCGTCCAGGACCACCTGCTGGTAGCGCTGGTTCTGCGGGATGCGCAGGTCGAGGATCATGTTCGGGCTGCTCATCGAGGCGTTGATCGCGCCGAGATAGTTGTCGGCCTCGGCCTCGCTCATGCCGGCATTCTTCCACAGGTCGCTGTAGCTCAGCTGCGACGTGCGGTAGGGGTTGAAGCCGGTGATGCCGATGGTGACATCCTGGTTCGACTGGGCCGGCTGGGTCATGTAGGACAGGAAGGCATAGGCTGCGTCCTTGACCTTGGGATCGGCCGCGGCGTTGATGCCGCCGCCCCAGCCGCCGAAGGCCGCGAAGGGCGCGTGGTTCACGCCGTCGATCGCATAGGGGCAGGTGTCGGCGTTGCAGTCGACGAGCTTGCCGCTATCCCAGTCGAGGACCTGCTTCGAGCCCGGCATGATCGCCGCGCCCCACTTGCCGATGACCTTGGAATTCTCCGGGTCGATCGAGATGGTGCCGACGTCGCCCCAGTCGAGGTTGAGGGCGCAGCGGCCCGAGGCGAAGAGCGGACGGGTGTCCGACACGTCGAGGTTCAGCTCGTCCGGCGGGCCGTATTTGGTCGACTCGTTGAGGAAGTCGAGCGCCTTGCGGAAGGCCTCGTTGTCGACCAGCGGGGTCATGTCGGCGGTGTTGAAGAAGGCGCCCTGGCTGGTGCCCTTGGACTGGGTCATCGAGCCGACGACGTCGGTCACGAACCAGTAGCTCTGGGCGTTGCGCTTCTTGCCGATGCACGAGCCGAAGTCCGGCGTGCCGTCGCCGTTCATGTCCTTGCCATGAAGCGCCTTGGCGACTTCCAGATACTCGTCCCAGGTGGTGGGCACCTTCAGGCCGGCTTCATCAAGCAGGTCCTTCCGGTAGTACATCATGTGGAAATCACCATCGAGGGTGATCATGTAGACCTTGCCGTTATACTTCTCCGAGAAATCGCGGAAGAAGGCGCCGACATCGTTCTGGTCGATCGCCTTGTCGGCATCGACGCGCGGCGTCAGGTCTTCGAGATAGCCACCGGCGATATAGTCGACCATCCACTGCGGCGCGAAGACCGCGACGTCGACGGAATTGGTGCCGCTCGCCCAGTCGGTCAGGACCTTCTGGTAGAGATCCGAGAACGGCACCGCGATGACGTTGATCTTGGCGCCGGTCATCTTCTCGAAATCGGGCGCGCGACGCTGCAGAGGCTCCTGGATCGCGCCGGTCTGCGTGATCAGGTTGACGGTGACACCGTCGAATTCGCCCGCCTGGGCAGCGCCCATGCCGGCGGCAAAGGTCAGCGCCGCGGCGCTGGCCATTACACGTTTCATATTCATATTTTCATTCCTCCCAATATCGCGCCAACGGAACCCGCTGACGCCAGGCTGCCCGACGCTCGGGCAAGACACGTTTCCTCTCCGGAGATTTTTTCAACTCCCCGTACAACTGTAGCGGCTTCAACACGTTGCGGCAATGGAAAGCCACGGATTCCGTCTATTTTCGGCCCGCCGCAACCGGTCGTGGCATGCGGCTTCCGCCCGGCCGGTTCAGGCCAGCGGCGCCGGCATCTGCGGGAAGCCGCCGAGATGCAGGCAGGTCGCGGCAGCCGCGTCCCGCCCGGCCTCGAGGCATGCCTGGAGCGGCGCTCCGGCGATGCTCGCGGCGATGAACCCGGCGATGAAGGTATCACCGGCGCCGAGTGTGTCGACGACGTCGACCGGCAGGATACCGGTCTCCGCCGTCCCGGCGTCATCGCCGGCGAGGCTGCCGAGGGCGCCGCAGGTGACGACCGCGGTCCGCGCCCCGCCCGACAGCGCCTCGGCGAGGAGCCTCCTGCCCTCCGCGAGCGACGGCCCGGCGGAGATGAAGGCGATCGCCAGGCCCGCGCTGCGGCGATGGTCCGGCGCCTGGCTCACCGAAAGGTCCTGGGAGACGCTGGTGCCGGACGCGGCGAGCGCATCCTTCAGCGCGCCGTCGTCGTCGAGCCAGCCGATATGGACATGGCGGCGCGCCCGCAATTCCTCGACCTCCGCCGGCGTCGGGCGATAGCCGGCACAAGCGCCGAAATCCTCGAAGGCGATGACCCGCTCGCCATCCGCATCGACCGCGATGTCGGTATAGGCGGTAGTCGCGCCTGGGCCGATCCGCACCCGGCCGGTATCGACGCCATTCTCCCGCAGGGCGGCGATTGTGCGCCTTCCCTCCTCGTCGGCGCCGACGGCGCCGTAATAGCCGACGGCGAGGCCGGCGGCGGCGAGATGGACGGCGACATTCACCGCATTGCCGCCGACCGTCGACCGCTTCAGGGCGAGATAACGGTCGATGCAGTTGTCGCCGACCGTGGCGAGCGTCCCGCCCATCGGCTCAATAGGCGACGCGCCGGTAATAACGGCGCGTGGTCAGCGGGTGGTCGCGCTTGACCGCCAGGTGGGCGCTGATCCGTTCCAGCATGGTGGCGAGCACCACCGGCGAGACCATCGCCCGCACCACCGGCGAGATTCCGGCGAGCTCCGCCCCGGCTGCATCGAAGACGGTCAGCTTGTCGGTATGGCCGCCCGCGAAGCCCTCGACCCGGTCGACCAGCGGCCGGTATTCGTCCTCGCCCTTGAGCAGGATCAGGCTCACCCCCGGCTCGAGCAGCTCCAGCGTGCCGTGGAAGAAATCCGAGGCATGCACCGGCCGGGTCCGGATCCACTGCATCTCCTCGAGGATGCACATGCCGTAGTAGAAGGCTTCCGGCCAGGTCCCGCCGGCGCCGGTGATGATGTGATAGGGCTCGTCCCGGATCGTTTCGGCGAAGGCCTCGGCCTCCGGCTCGAAGCGCTCCTTGACCGCGACCAGCGCCTCGGGCAACCGCTTCGCCTCCGCTGCGAAACTGGCAAAGCCGCCCGCCTCGCCGCGCCGGGCCATGATCGACAGGACGATCGCCAGCGACTGGATGTAGAAGGATTCGCAGGAGGTGTCGTCCTCGGCGAAATTGACGAAGACATGGTCGCCGCCCTGGCCGAGCGGCGAATCCGCATGGCCGACCAGCGTGATGATCGTCGCGCCCTTCTCCCGGCAATAGCGCAGCGTCTCGATGCTTTCCTTCGTCGTGCCCGAAAGCGAGGGGATGACCACGATCGAGCCGGGGCCGAGATGCCGCGAGCCGCCGATCACCAGTTCCGCGGCGTTCTCGCAGAAGACCGGGAAGGTCGATTTCGTCCTGAGCAGATGGACGGCCGGCTGCATCAGGATTGCGGCACCACCGGCGCCGAGGAAGAAGATGTTGCGGGCGCCCGCGTCGAGCAGCGTGCCGATCGTGTGGTCCAGCCGCTCGATCAGCGCCACGGCGCCCGACTGGATGCCGATGAATCGCGAAATGTCGAAGTCCAGCATTCTCGTTGACGTCCTCCCGTTCAGGCGCGGCCGGCAACAAAGCACGGACGGCGCCCGCACGGTAGTCCGCCACCCGCCGTCAGGGCGATTTGCTGCGCGCCACGGTAACCCCGGCGACGATGATCATGGCGATGCCGACCAGCGACCAGATGTCGGGAACCCCTCCGAAGACGATCATGCCGATCACCACCGCGGCGATGATCTGGGTATAGGTGAAGGGGGTCAGCACGCCGGCCGGGGCATGGGCGAGGGCGCGGACCATCAGACCCTGCGCCCCGCCGAAGACGAGGCCGAGACCCACCATCAGCAACCACCCTTCGGTGCTGACCGGCTGCCAGGTGGCGATCGCGAAGGGCGTCGCCAGCACGCTGCCCGTCGCCAGTGTCCAGGCCAGCGTCGTATGGGCGCTCTCGCCCCGCATGCGCAGCACACGGGTGACGATCTGGAGGAGGGCGAAGAAGAGCGCGCCGATCAGCGGAAAGATGAGGTATTCGGAGAATGCGCTGAATCCCGGGCGGGCGACCAGCAAGACCGCGGCGAAGCCGACGAAGACGGCGATCCAGCTCGCCGCCGGCACGCGCTCCCGCAACACCACGGCCGAAAGCGCCACGACCAGGAAGGGCGCGGCGAAGAGGATGACCGTTGCCTCGGCCAGCGGAAGATGGCGAACCGCCACGACCATGCTGATGCTCGTCCCCATCGGGACGAGGGCGCGGACAAGCTGCAACCGCGGCTGCGCCGTCCGGAACATCACCGGCCAGCGCGACGGCGGGGTGGTAGCGAAGAGCAACGGCAGCGCCATCGTGTAGCGCGCCCAGACGATCTGACCCACCGACTGGGTCGGGGCGAGCAGCTTGCTGAAGGCATCGATGCCGGCGAACAGCACCGCCGCCAGCACGATGAGGAGGATGCCCCGCAACCTTTCGTTGGCGGGCGATGCAGACACGTCCATGCGAAGCTTCGGCTTTTTCACCGGACACGGCTGCCCCCGAGGGTGCGGGCCCGGCCTTTCGGAAAATCGGTCTGTGACGGAGGGGTCCGGCGGAGCCGGACTGTCGAACGGCGGGGATCATACAGGAGAGCGGCCGGCGCCGCCATCGCCCGGCCCTGCCGGGGGTGTCGCAGCAGGGTCCGGCGAAGCGTGGCCGGCGCGCGATTCGCCCTCCCGTCGGTTGGCGTTTCGTCTCGGCTCGGCGATGATGGCCGGCAACCGCCGAACAGGACGCTCCCGCCATGCATGATCCCGCCATCCCGGTCGACCGCCTCCTCGACCTCACCGGCAAGGTCGCCGTCGTCACCGGTGCCCATGGCGGCATCGGCGCCGGGATCGTGCGCCGCCTCGCCGAGGCCGGCGCCGCCGTCGCCATCCACTATCGCGGCGGACGGGAAGCCGCGGAGGCGCTGGCCGCCGCCATCGCAGCGAAGGGCGGCCGGGCGATCGCTGTTCCGGCCGAGCTCACCGACCTCGCCGCGGTCCGGGCTACCTTTTCCGGCATCGCGGACGCCCTCGGCCCGATCGACATCCTCGTCAACAACGCCGCCCGCCAGACCCATTCGACCATCGCCGACATGACGGTGGAGGAGTGGCGCGACATGCTCGCCTCGAACCTCGACGGCGTCTTCCACACGACCCGCGTCGTTACCGACGCGCTGGTCGCGCGCGGCGCCGGCGGCGCCATCGTCAACATCGCCTCGATCGAGGGGCTGCAGCCGGCGCTGACCCACGGCCATTACGCAACGACCAAGGCGGGGCTGATCATGTTCACCCGCGCCACCGCCCTCGAATTCGGCCGCCACGGCATCCGCGCCAACGCCATCTCGCCGGGCGTCATCCATGCCGAGGGCATCGAGGAGAACTGGCCGGAAGGCGTCAAACGGTGGCTCGCCGCGGCGCCCCTCGGCCGGATGGGCGACGACTATGACGTCGCCGACGCGGTGCTCTTCCTCGTCTCGCCGGCGTCGCGCTTCATCACCGGCGCCAATCTCGTCATCGACGGCGGCGTCACCGCGACGCCCTCCTTCTGAGGATTCTGGCCATGGGCATCCTTTCCGAGACGGCGCTTGCCGGCCGCACCATCGCCGTCACCGGCGCCGCCCGCGGCATCGGAGCCGGCATCACGGAGGCGCTCGTCGAGGCGGGCGGCCATGTCGCGCTTCTCGACCTCGACGCCGATGCGGCGGCCGAAACCGCGAAGCGGCTCGATCCCGGCGGGCAGCGCACGATCGCCATCGCCGCCGACGTCACCGACCCCGTCTCGCTCGACGCGGCGGTCACGGCAACGACCGCGCGTTTCGGCGCGCTCCATGGCTGGGTCAACAATGCCGGGATCGTCCGCATGGGTCCCGCCGCTTCGATCACCCCGGGGGGCTGGGACCTGGAACTCCGGGTCAATGCCGGCGGCGTCATGCTCGGCGCCCAGGCGGCGTACCGCGCCTTCGCCGGCAAGGGCGGGGCGATCGTCAACATCGCCTCGAATGCCGGCAAGGTCGGCTTCGGCAACATGGCCGCCTACAACGCCTCCAAGGCGGCGGTCATCAACCTCACCCGCTCGCTCGCCGGCGAGTGGGCGGCCGAGAGCATCAACGTCAACGCGGTCTGTCCCGGCAGCGTCGCGACGCCGATGCTCCGCGAGGTCGCGGCCGAGCTCGAACGCGACGGCCTCGGCGACGCCGCGACCCTCTTCGCCGGCATGGTCCCCGCCCAGCTCAAGCGCCATGTCGAGCCGGTCGAGGTCGGCCGGATCGTCGCCTTCCTGCTCTCCGACGCCGCGGTCATCATCCGCGGCCAGTCGATCAACATCGACGGCGGCGAGACGCCTTACTGAGGCAACGCCTTCGGGAGTCCGTGCGTGCTTCGAGGCTCCGCTCCGCGGAGCACCTCAGCATGGCGATGTGGGTGGACGCGGAGACGGGTACAAGCCGGCCATGGCGCCCCCTGCCGACAACACCACCCCCGTCATCCTGAGGTGCCCGGTCGCGAAGCGAACGGGCCTCGAAGGACGCACAGCGCCCGACCCCTCGACAGACCGCTGAATCCTACCGGTTTGCCCCCGGCCAGGGCGGGGCATCGCCAGCGTAGCGGTTGAGGCCGATGTCCTGCATCGTCGCGCGGCGGTGGATCTCGGCGAAATACGGCTCGAAGACCGCGTTTTTCTCTTCGAGCTTCGCGTGCTCGGCGAGCCAGGCCGGCACCGTCTCGCGGATCTCGGCGAGGATCGCCGGCTCGTCGATGGTGGTGAGCCGGCCGTCCTTCAGGACGATCTCGCCATCGACCATCACCATCTCGATCGAGCTGCCGTTCTCGGCATAGACGAGGTGCTTCGCGATGTCGTTGAGCGGCGTGAAGGCGAGCGTGTTCATGTCGAGGAGGACGAGGTCCGCCTTCTTGCCGACCTCCAGCGAGCCGGTCTCGGCCTCGAGCATGGCGCTCCGCGCGCCGTCGATGGTCGCGGCCT
>JAGRKY010000486.1 GCA_020442095.1 Bauldia sp. | reverse complement strand
GGCCACGAATCGAAGCCGATCGAGAATTACGGCCTGATCGGCAACATGATCTCGGCCGCGCTGGTCGGGACCGACGGCTCGATCGACTGGCTCTGTCTCCCCCGCTTCGATTCACCCGCCTGCTTCTGCGCGCTCCTCGGCAATCCGGAGAATGGCCGCTGGCAGATCGCTCCCAAGGGCAAGGTGGTGAAATCGAGCCAGCGCTACGTGCCGGACACGGCGGTGCTCGAGACGCACTTCGAGACCGAGGAAGGGGTCATCGAAGTCGTCGACTTCATGCCGCTTTCGGATGACGAGCAGCGCGTCGATGTCGTCCGCATCGTACGTGGCGTCAGCGGCCGGGTCACCGTCGGCATGGAGCTGATCCTGCGCTTCAACTACGGCGAGATCCTGCCCTGGGTCCTGCGCCGCGACTACGGCCTCAGCGCCGTCGCCGGGCCGGATGCCGTCGAGCTCAACACGCCGGCGAAGCTCGAAGGCCATGACATGAAGACGGTGGCGGAGTTCACGCTCGGCGAGGGCGAGACGATGCCCTTCACCCTCTCCTACCACCCGTCCAACAAGCCGCCGCACTTCGTCCGGGACCGCACCGACAGCCTCAACCAGACAATCGGCTGGTGGACCGAATGGGTCTCGCGCTGCTCCTTCACCTCCCACAGGCCGAAGTGGCACGAGGCGGTGACCCGCTCGCTGATCACCCTCAAGCTCCTCACCTTCGCGCCGACCGGCGGCATCGTCGCCGCGCCGACAACGTCGCTGCCGGAGGAGATCGGCGGTTCGCGCAACTGGGACTACCGCTTCTGCTGGCTTCGCGATTCCGCGCTGACGCTCTATGCCCTGGTCAATTCGGGATACCGGGCGGAAGCCGAGGCGTGGCGGCAATGGGTGCGTCGCGCCACCGCCGGGCATCCGAAGCAGCTCCAGATCATGTACGGGATTTCCGGCGAGCGCTGGCTGCCGGAGATGGAGGTTCCCTGGCTTTCCGGCTACGAGGGAAGCCAGCCGGTCCGCGTCGGCAACGCCGCCGCCGACCAGGTCCAGCTCGATATCTATGGCGAGATCGCCGAGACCCTGTTCGTCGCCCGGCAGACCGGCCTCGGCCCGCTCGACAAGACCAACCAGTTCAACGTGCTGGTCCTCGAGCATCTCGAACAGATCTGGCAGACCACCGACCACGGCATCTGGGAAATGCGGGGGCCGCCCCGCGCCTTCACCCATTCCCGCGTCATGTGCTGGGTCGCCTTCGACCGGGCGACGAAGATCAGCGAGCAGTTCGGCGCGCGCGGGCCGGTCGAGCACTGGCGGAAGGTCCGCGACACGATCCACGACGAAGTCTGCACCAAGGGCTATGACGAGGTCCGCAACACCTTCACCCAGTTCTACGGCGGCAACACCGTCGACGCGAGCCTGCTGCTGATGCCGCAGGTCGGCTTCCTGCCGCCGGACGATCCGCGCCTCACCGGCACCGTCAAGGCGATCGAGGAAGACCTGCTCAGCGACGGCTTCGTCATGCGCTATGCCACCAATGCCGTCGACGACGGGGTCGGCGGCGGCGAAGGCGCGTTCCTCGCCTGTAGCTTCTGGCTCGCCGATGCCTATGTGCTCACCGGCCGGCAGGACGAGGCGGTCGAGCTCTTCGAGCGGCTGCTGTCGCTGCGCAACCATCTCGGGCTGCTGGCCGAGGAATATGATCCGGTCCGCAAGCGGCTCGTCGGCAACTTCCCGCAGGGGCTTTCCCATCTCGGCCTGATCAACACCGCCCACAGCCTCGCCAGCCGCCACGGGCCGGCGCAGCAGCGCAGCGGCCAGGACCCGGCCCCGCCCGGCCACCAGAACTAGCCGGCCCCCTCTTCGCCGGTCTCATCCGGGCCGGCGCCCTTTTCCAGCCAGCGGACGTCTTCCGCGGTCAGGGTGATGTCGAGCGCCTGGAGCGAGTCCTCGAGTTCGGCGAGGCTGAGCGGGCCGATCAGCGGCACCAGCGGGAAGGCCTGGAAGAGGCAATAGGCGAGCGCCACGTGCAGCGGCCGCTTGCCGAGCCTTTCGCCGAGTTCGGTCGCGCGCGCCCGCCGGGCGAAGTTCGTCTCGCTGTACCAGGCGTCGACGAGTGCCGCATCGTCGCGCCTGTCCGGCCCGGCGCGGTCGGTGAAGAAGCCGCGCGCCTGGCTCGACCAGGCGAAGTTCGGAATCTGGCGCTCGGCCAGCCACGCCTTCCAGGCATCGTCAGACGCAGACAGCGTGTCCTTCCACACCGGGTTGACCATTTCGGCGAGCGAGAAATTGTTCGACAGCACCTGCGGCGGCCGCTTGTCGTTGCGCCCGGCATAGGCGATCGCCGCGTCCATCCGCTCGCGCGTCCAGTTCGAGCCGCCATAGCTCCTGATCCGCGCCGCCTCGACCTCATGGTTCAGCGCATCGACGAATTCGCCGACAGGAACCTCGCGGTTGTCGACATGCAGGAAATAGATGTCGAGGTGGTCGGTCTGCAGCCTGTCCAGGGATTCCGTCAGCTGGCGGCCGATAACGTCCGGATAGGTCAGCGGTGTGTCGGCGCCCTTGCCGATCACGACGATATCGTCCCGCACGCCGCGCGACGCCATCCATGCCCCGAGGAGCTTGTCGCAGAGTCCGTTGCCGTAGAGCCAGGCACTGTCGAGCGCGTTGCCGCCGCGCTCGAAATAGGCGTCGCAGATCTCCGCCGCCTGGTCGAAGGTGGTGAAGCCGCTGCCGCCGAGGGCGATCGTCGAGACCGCGCGCGCCACACCGGGAAGCTTCCGCCGCGGCATGGCGGCCATCGAACCCGGCAGCGTCCGCCGGTCGGCAGCGACCGGGCGCCGCCTCTCCTTCTCGAAGCCGTAGACGAGGCCGATATCCGCCCGCCACGTGTCGAGCACCTTCATGTTGCCGATCGTGTCGGTCCAGGTCGGGCCGGGCGGCCTGAATTCGCATTTCCCCGCGCGGATCGCCTGCGCCGCCGCCTCGATCTCGAAGGAATAGAGATGCCGCGGCTCGTCGATGGTCTCGGTTTCTATCGTCCCGTCGGGCCGATGGATGACGATGTCGGCGGGGCCTGCCTCGGTGCAGCGCCACGGCGAGGCAACCGACAGCCATCCGCGCGTGCCGAAGACCCGCAGCGTATTGTCCTGGCCGACCGACAGGCTGCCGGAGACCTCGGCGAGGATGTCGCCGGGAAACCGCAACACGGCCGACGACCATTCGTCGACGCCGGTGCTGCCGAGATGGCCGACCCCGTGGACCTCGACCGGCTCGCGAAAGGCCTCGCCCCGCGCCGCTCCGGCCAGCAGCCGCGCCGCCGATACCGGATAGCAGGCGGTGTCGAGGATCGCCCCGCCGGCCGCGTCATTCGCGAAGAGCCGGTCGTCCGGGCCGGAGCTCGGCAGGTTGATGCCGGCGCTCGCCTTGATCAGCCGCACCTCACCGAGCGTGCGGGAACGCACCAGCTCGACCACCCTCGCGGTCATCGGATGCAGCCGGTACATGAAGGCTTCGCCGAGAAAGGTGCCGGCTTTGCGGGCAGCCGTGACCATCGCTTCAGCTTCCGCCGCCGTGACGGCCATCGGCTTCTCGCACAGCACGTGCTTTCCGGCCTCGGCGGCCCGGATCGCCCATTCGGCATGATAGGTGTGGGGCGTCGCGATATAGATCGCCTCGACCTCGGCGTCCGCGACGAGCGCCGCATAGCCGTCGAGTATCCGGGCACCCGGGAAAGCCTCGGCAAGGCCGGGCCTGCCCGGGTCGCGAGTCGCGATTGCAGCGAGGCGTCCGGTCGGGGATGTTGCCAGGGCTGCGGCAAATTGCCGGGCAATCGTGCCGGGGCCGATTATTCCCCAGGCTATTGTGGTCTCGTCAGTCATCGGCGCATAGTCATGAAAGGCTTGGCAAACTGCTGGTGAGCATGTCGGCGAACCGTAGTCACTAAGCCGGCGCGGTACAAACTGCGGCCTGCACGTATTTTTGGCTTCGTTCTTGCTTTCGTTTGCAGTGAGGATCGCAATTCGCGTTAGGATGGCCGGACCGACCGCGTCCGATGCCAAAACCTGAAAAGGGGATCATGCCGGCGCCTTTTGACGAAATGACTCATGCCGACGGCACATGCCGTCAGGGATATGAACTGATCAAGCGCTGGCTCGAGTCCGAGACACCCGAGTCCCTCGCCCACAGAAGGCTGGAGGCCGAGCTGCTTTTCCGCCGCATCGGCATCACTTTCGCCGTCTATGGCGATGACGAGGCCGAAGAGCGGATCATCCCCTTCGACATCATTCCCCGGGTCCTGACCCAGCAGGAATGGCGAAAGCTGTCCACCGGGCTGGAGCAACGGGTGAAGGCGCTCAACATGTTCCTCGCCGACATCTACGGCGCCGGCGAGATCATGAAGGCGGGCATCATCCCGCAGGACCTCGTCTACCGGAACCCCTATTTCCGTCCGGAGATGATGGGCCACAAGCTGCCCCACGACATCTACATCCAGATCGCCGGCATCGATCTCGTGCGCACCGATGCCGACGAATTCTACGTTCTGGAGGACAATGCGCGCACGCCGTCGGGCGTCTCCTACATGCTCGAGAACCGCGAAGTGATGATGCGCATCTTCCCGGATCTCTTCGCCGACTACCGGATCGACCCGGTCGAGACCTATCCGGAGGAACTGCTCGCGACCCTGAAGTCGGTCGCGCCGCTTTCCGCCCCGGGCGAACCGACGGTCGCGCTGCTCACCCCCGGCCCCCTCAACAGCGCCTATTACGAACACTCTTTCCTCGCCGACAAGCTCGGCATCGATCTCGTCGAGGGCAGCGACCTCCTCGTCCGCGACAACGTCGTCTTCATGCGCACCACCGAGGGGCCGAAG
>JAGRKY010000485.1 GCA_020442095.1 Bauldia sp. | reverse complement strand
GGCGGTACTGGCCGGCGAAGGCGTCCGCCGCCGAGAGCCGCGTCGCCCCTTCGATGATCGTGCGCGTCACCGGGTGGAGCGAATCCGGCTGCGCCTCGATGAAGTCGCGGATCGCGGCGTAGCGCTCGGCGACCCATGCGCCTTCGTAAAGCAGATCCGCCGTTGCGTAAAATTCGGTGAAGTCGATTTCTACGATGTCCGCGCCGAAGGATGTGAGCATCCCGAGCGCGGTGTCGAAACCCGCTTCCATGTCGCGGTCGCCGAAGAATTTTCGGCTCGCCTTTGACGGCACGCCGATCTTCATTTTTTCAGCGCGTCGATGAAGCGCGCCCAAGGCCATGCGCCGCGAATAAGGATCGGTCGGATCATAGCCTGCGGCAATCGAGAACACCGCGAAGGCGTCGTCGACGCCGAGTGCGAACACGGAAATACAATCGAGCGTACGGCAGGCCGGCACGAGGCCGCTGGTGGACAGCGCGCCGACGCTCGGCTTCAACCCGACAATGTTATTAAGTCCGGCGGGAATGCGCCCCGAGCCGGCGGTATCGGTGCCGAGCGCGAAGGCGACGATGCCGCGCGCGGTCGCGACCGCCGAGCCGGACGACGAGCCGCCCGGCACGAGCGATGGATCGACGGCGTTACGTGGCACGGGGTAGGGCGTGCGCACGCCGACAAGGCCGGTCGCGAACTGGTCGAGATTGGTCTTGCCGACGAGGATCGCGCCGGCCTCGGTCAGGCGATCCACGACCGGCGCCGATTTCGCTGGCGTATAGGCATATTCCGGGCAGCCGACGGTCGTCGGCATGCCGGCGACGTCGATATTGTCCTTGACGGCAAAGGGCACGCCGTAGAGCGGCTTGGTCGGGTCGATCCGGCCGCCGAGCTCGCGCGCCGCGGCCAGCGCCTTGTCGCGATCGACCAGCGAAATGAAGATGCCGGGATCGCCGGCCTCCTCGATCGCGGCAAAGGTCGCCTCGATCGTGTCGACCGGTTTGTTGCCGTGGCGGTAGTCGTTCATCAGCCGGGAGATCTCGGCGTCATGGGATATCGGCAAGAGAACGGATCCGCTTTTGTTGCAGTCAGAATTTGGCGAGCAATAACCGGGCCATGCAGGTATCTTCCAGCCGCGCCAGGCCCTGTCGAATCGGGTTTTGCCCGCACGCGCAGGCCCATAATTCCCATGATCGCATGCAATTCGCAAATCCCTGCGGTGCCGCGTAACTATGCATGCACAGAAATCGTGCAATCGTGCCGTTTTCGGGGGATCAGCCGGCCTCGTGGGCGAGACCCAGGAAGCGCTCGAACCAGCGGAAACGCCAGTTGAGGAGGAGGAGCGCCGCCCAGGCCGGTAGCACCGCCACGACGCTGAGATAGACCCCCCGCCCGACCGCAATCAGCCCGAAATACTCCGCCAGCGTCTCGGTGAAGAGCACCACGAGGAAGACGATGGCCAGTGCCGCGGCCATGATCGTTGGCCGTTTGTCGGCGGACACCTCGGTCACCCAGCCGGTGAAGAGACGGATCGGCGGGGCGAGGAAGAGGATCAGCACGAAGGCGGTGAAGGTGACGAACATCGACAGCGCCGACTGCGCCACGATGGTCGCCGAGGCGACCGCGAATTCGGCGCCGTCGTCGACGCTGAGCCCGGTCACGCGCTCGAAGTTCTGCAACGCGAATACCGGCAGCTTGTAGGATTCGAGGTCGTCCTGCACGCGCTCGAAATGGAAGGTGTAGAGGGCGACGCCGAAGGCCATCGTCACCACCGCCACCGGGATGACGAAGCGCACGAGCCTGCGCAGCAGGTTCTCCCTCAGCGCCACCGGCCGCGCCCAGAGGGTCAGGAAGAAGGTCGGGATGCCGACGGTGAAGAGGGTCAGCGCCATCTGGGCGGGCTCGAAGGGGAAAGTCAGCCCGAGCATGGTGATGGCGATGATCACCAGGATCGAGCTCGCGACGCGCGACAGGAAGAGGAGCAGCGCGGTCGTCATCCCGGACAGCACCCGCTGGCCTTCGAAAAAGGCCGTCTGCAGCGGCTGGAAATCGTCGTTGAGCAGGACGATGTCGGCGACGTTGCGCGCCGCCGGGCTGCCGCTGTTCATGGCGATGCCGAGCTGCGCCTTCTTGAGGGCGAGCACGTCGTTGACGCCGTCCCCTACCATCGCGACGTGATGGCCCTTGGCGATCAGGGCCGTCACGATCTGCTCCTTCTGGGCCGGGACGATGCGGCCGAAGACGTCGACCTCGTCGATGACGGTGGCGAGCTCGGCCGGGCTCATCTGCGCGATCTCCGGGCCGGAGGCAATGCCCGCGACGGGCAGGTTGGCCTGGCGGGCAAGCGCCGCGACCGTGTTGGGATCGTCGCCCGAGATGATCTTCAGCCGCAGCCCGAGCT
This sequence comes from Bauldia sp., assembly GCA_020442095.1. Next base: position 3,499 of record JAGRKY010000485.1, on the reverse strand, counting down.
TGGCGAAGGCAGCGAAAGTCGCGGCGACATTCGGCCTCAGCACGTCGGCAAGGATCACCAGCGCGAGCGGCACGAGCGGCGGAAGGTCCGGCGCCTCCTCCGTCCCGGCAAAGCTTGTCGCCTCCGTCGTGCCGGCGAAGAGCAGCACCCGGAGGCCCGTCTCCGCGATCTTTCCGACCCGGTCGGCAAGCGCCGCGGTCTCCGGCGACGGCACGAGGTGAGGGGCGAGCATCTCGAAGGCGCCGAGCGCATGGACGCCCGCGAGCGGTCCGTCGGCAAAGGCGGTCGCGCTCCATTTCCGCGCCGAGGAAAAGGCGATGACGCCGCCCGGTTCCAGCGCCTCGCCGGCAAGCGACGCGGTCAGGGCGGTGGTCGTCTGGTTGGGCGATCCGACGCTGCGCGCATAGCTGCCGATCAGCGGCTCGAGGCTTTGCCGGCTCTCGCCACCCAGCGGCTCGACGGCGTGGAGCGTCAGCGCGTTGGTGGTCAGCGTCCCGGTCTTGTCGACGCACAGGATGTCGGCGTCGCTGAGCGACTCGACGGCGTTGACCTGCTGGACGAGGGCGCCCTGCTTGGCGATCGCGGCGGCGCCGAGCGAATAGGCGACGATGATGACGAAGAACAGGCCATAGGGCACCTGTCCCGAAAGCACGGCGGCAAGCTGGACGATACGGCTGGTCGGCAGGTCCTGGAGCAGGGCGGAGACGAGGATGGTGCCGCTCATCAGCACGACGACCAGCATCACCAGGCGCACCGCGAAGTCGATCTGCTTCTGCAGCGGCGTCTTGATGAACTGGAAGGCGCGGGCTTCCGCCGTTAGCCGGTTGGCATAGCTCTCCGCGCCGACCACGTCGGCCCGGTAGGTGCCTTCGCCGCTCAGGCAGATGCTGCCCGAGAGCAGCGAGTCGCCGACCGACTTGCGCTCGGCCTCCGACTCGCCGGTGAGCAGCGACTCGTCCATCTCGAGGACGCCGCCGGCGATCAGATCGCCGTCGACCAGCACCTGGTCGCCGGGCCGCAGGCGGATGTGGTCGCCCTTGACGATCTCGTCGGGGTCGGCGACGCGCTCCGCGCCATCGCGGACCAGCGTTACCTTGGGGCGGTGGAGCAGGGCGATGCGGTCGAGCTGGCGCTTGGCGCGCAGCTCCTGGATCGTGCCGATGATCGCGTTGACCAGCCCGAGCCCGACGCTGGTCATCGCGTCGTTCCATTCGCCGAGGGCGATTAGGGCGATACCGATGGTGAAGAGGATGTTGTTGAAGAAGTTGAAGAGGTTGCTGCGGATGATGGCGAAGTAGGACCGGCTCGTCGCGAGATGGACGGCGTTGCCTTCGCCACGCTCGCGCAATGCCCGCGCCGCCGCCTCGCTCAGACCGGCGTCCGGCGCAACGGCAGCCTCAGCACTTCCCGGACCTGTCGACGACGCCATTGCCTTTCCCGGAACCGATCCACATGCCTCCCGTCCTTCCTAGCACCTCGCGGGGCCGGATGTTGCCGATGGTCGGACACAAATCGCGGCGGCATGTCATCGCGGGGAGAAAATCCGCCGGACGGCTGCCCGGCCGGCTGCTATGAAGCGGCCATGACAGTTGCACAGCTCTTCGACCTGACGGGCAAGGTGGCGATGGTGACCGGCGCGCGGCGCGGGCTCGGCCAGGCCATGGCGCTTGCCCTTGCCGATGCGGGCGCCGACATCGTCGGCGTCGGCCCGAATCCCATGGAGGAGACGGCCCGCGCGGTCGCCGCCCGCAATCGCGGCTTCACCGCGATCACCGCCGATCTCACCGTGCCGAACGACTTCGGCGCGATCGTCGCCGAGGCGGTCGCGGCGCGGGGGCCGATCGACATTCTGGTCAACAATGCCGGCATCATCCGCCGCACCGACGTGCTCGATTTCGCCGAGAAGGATTGGGACGAGGTGATGCAGATCAACCTCAAGAGCGCCTTCTTCCTCTCCCAGGCCGTGGCGCGCACGATGGTCGAGGCGGGCAACGGCGGCCGCATCGTCAACCTCGCCTCGATCCTCTCCTTCCAGGGCGGCGTCCGGGTGCCCTCCTACACGGCGAGCAAGCACGGCATCGTCGGCCTCACCCGGCTGCTGGCGAACGAGCTCGCGCCGCATGGCATCACCGTCAACGCGATCGCGCCGGGATATATGGAGACCGACAATACCGAGGCGCTGCGCAACGATGCCGACCGCAGCCGGCAGCTGATCGACCGCATTCCGCTCGGCCGTTTCGGCCGGTCGGACGAGCTCGCGACGGCGGTCCTCTTCCTCGCCGCGCCGGCGAGCAGCTACGTGACCGGCTCGGTGGTCACCGTCGACGGCGGCTGGATGGCCCGCTGACGGGCCATCCGCTTCAGGCCATCCGGGGCCGTCTTACCATTCGACGGCGATATACTGGGTCTCGAGGAACTCCATCAGGCCCTCGTGGGCGCCTTCCCGGCCGATGCCCGACTGCTTGACGCCGCCGAACGGCGCCGCCGGGTCCGAGACGAGGCCGCGATTGAGGCCGATCATGCCGAATTCGAGACGCTCGGACAGCGCCATGCCGCGCTTGAGATCCCGGGTATAGAGGTAGGCGACGAGGCCGTATTCGGTGTCGTTCGCCCGGCGGATGACATCCTCCTCGTCGGAGAAGGACTGCAGCATCGCCACCGGCCCGAAGATCTCGTCGCGAAGGCATTCCGCGGCATCGGGCACGTTGGTGATGACCGTCGGCGGATAGAAGAAGCCGGGGCCGTTCGGGGTCATGCCGCCGGTCAGGAGCTTCGCGCCCTTGCCGACCGCGTCGGCGACGAAGGCGGCGACCTTCTCCCGGGTGCCGCTGTTGACCAGCGAGCCGACATCGACCCCGTCATCGAGGCCGTTGCCGACCTTCAGGCCGGCCATCCGTTCGGTCAGCTTGCCGGCGAAGGCGTCGTGCACGCTGTCATGGACATAGATGCGGTTGGCGGCGGTGCAGGCCTCGCCGAGGTTGCGCATCTTGGCGAGCATCGCCCCCTCGACCGCGGCGTCGACATCGGCGTCGTGGCAGACGATGAAGGGGGCGTTGCCGCCGAGCTCCATGGCCGGGTTGACGATGTTGTCGGCGGCCGACTTGAGGAGCTTGCGGCCAACCTCGGTGGAGCCGGTGAAGGAGATCACCCGCACCCGCATGTCATGGAGCAGCGCATCGACGATGGCGCCGGACCTCTTCGACGGGATGACGTTGACGACGCCCTTCGGTACGCCGGCGGCCTCGAGCACCTCCATCAGCGCCAGCATCGTCAGCGGCGTTTCGGAAGCCGGCTTGACGATGACCGGGCAGCCTGCGGCGAGCGCCGGGCCGATCTTGCGGGTGCCCATCGCCGCCGGATAGTTCCACGGCGTCACCAGCACGCCGATCCCCATCGGCTTGTGGTGGGCGACGATCCGCGCCCCCGTCGACGGCGATTGCATGACGTCGCCGATGTTGCGGACGCCTTCCTCCGAGAACCAGCGGAAGAACTCGGCCGC
>JAGRKY010000484.1 GCA_020442095.1 Bauldia sp. | reverse complement strand
CGATGCCGTTCATGTGCGGATAGACGACGGCGATACTGGCTGCGGCGGCAATCATCGCCTCGACGGCATTGCCGCCCGCCCTGAGGATTTCCGCCCCGGCTTCGGCCGCCGCCCGGTGCGGGGCGACGACCATCCCCTTCTCGCCGATCGAAGTGTCCGTCATCTGCGGCGCAATCAGCCCTTGACCTGGTCCCGCCAGGCGTATTGCGGCTCGTAGCCGAGCACGCGCCGCGCCTTCTCGATGGAGATCAGCGACTCGTTGTCCTCGAGCGCCCGCTTGCGCTCGGTGCCCGGGTACACCTCGTCGAGCAGGGCATCATTGGCGCGGCTCATCACCGACTGCGCGTTGGCAATGCCGAAGACCTCGGCGCCCTTGATGTCGGATTCGAGCGCCAGGCGGATCGCCTGGGAGCCGTCGCGTGCGTCGATATAGGTCCAGAGGTTGAAGTGGCGCGAGCGGGGATCGGCATCAAAGCCCGGGAAATTGGCGTAGTCGTGCGGCTCCATGACATTCGAGAAACGCAGGCCGATGATCTTCATTTCGGGGTCCCAGCGGCAGAATTGTTCCGCCATCTTCTCCCCCATCAGCTTCGACAGGGAGTAGGCGGTCTCCGGCCGCTCGACATTCTCGTCGACCGGCGCATAGGCCGGGCCTTTCGGATAGGGGATGCCGAAGACGGTCTCGCTCGAAGCCCAGACGACATTCTTGATACCGAGCTGCCGCGCGGCCTCGAAGACATTGTAGGTCGAGACGGTATTGGTCTGGAAGGTGACATGGTTCGTCGCCTGGCCCGGCGCGGCGATCGCCGCGAGGTGGACGACGCCGGTCACCTTCTCGACCCGTTCATCGATCATCGACAGGGCCGCCATCGCCTGGCCGAAATCGGTGACGTCGGCCCTGCTGAAGGTGACGTCACCCGGCAAGGGCGGATTGTGCTGGCCCGGCGGAGGGGTCATGTCGACCGACGTCACCGTATAGCCGTGGTCCATCAGATCCTTGACGCAGGCCCGCCCGAGCTTGCCGCTTCCTCCCGTGACAACAATCATTTCGGTCAGACCCCTCTATGGTTTGATGGAACGGACGCGGCAGCGCCCCGCAGATAGCTGCTCAATAACCTATTGGAGCGGCCGAAGGAAACCTCAGCCGGGCTTTCCCGCTTCCGGCGGGATCTTGGCGAGACTTTCCTCCGAAGTCTCCGACAAGGCGACCGCTGCCTCCGCGGGCGGCGGATTTCCGGACAAAAATTCCCCGAAACCCGCCAGGCTCGGGGAATGGTCGCAGATGACCCTCACCACGACCAGGAGCGGCACGGCGATCAAGACGCCGACGACGCCCCACAGCCATCCACACAGGGCCAGCGCGATCAGGATGACGACCGCATTCAACTCCAGCCGGCGCCCGAGGATCAGCGGCGTGATGACCGTCCCCTCCGCGAGGTTGATGACCAGGTAGGCGAGTGGCGGCAGGGCGGCCACCGCCAGGCTCGGATAGGTGACGATCGCGGTCGCGCCGACGAGGACAACCGCCACCAATGCGCCGAGATAGGGCACATAGTTGAGAAGCGTCGCGGCGATGCCCCACATGACCGGATTGGGCATCCCGAGAATGGCCATGGCCAGCCCGATGATCGCCCCGAAACAGATGTTGATCACCGTGATCGTCAGCAGATACCGCGATACTTCGGACTCGATATCGTGAACGATCCGGACCGAGCGCTTCTTGTCCCTCAGGGTCGGCAGGATCCTGACGAGCTTCTGCAGGAACATGTCGCCTGAGGACATCAGGAATGCTGCCAGGACGAATGTGGCAACCAGGGTCGAGCCGATCCCCGAGAGAGTATCCGCCGCCCAGGACAGGATTCCGGGCTGGGCAATGACGACCTTTTGCGGCTTCTCCGACGGGGGGGCGTCCCCATCGCTCATTTCCTCCACCTGCTTGCTCGCTTCGATCAAGGCCGAAACGGTGCCGCCCGAAAAATTGAAACGTTCCTTGACGGCGCGGATCGTCCGGGGAGCATTCTCGATCACCTGAGTGATCGGGTCCGCGAGCAGAACCGAGGCGCCGAGGGTGAGCCCGGCGAAGACGGCGACGAGCAGGATCGCCGAAACCCCGGACGGGACGCCCCTTCGGGAAAGGCCCCTGATGACCGGCATGAAGGTCAGCGAAAGCAGCAGACCGAGGATGATCGGCAGCGCCAGCGCCCGGCCGAGATAGAGAGCGCCGAGGAGGACGATCGCGAAGGTTCCGACGATGGATACCTTGATGATGGGTGACAGAATGGGCGGCGCCCTTTCTGGAGCGTCCACTGTCCCCTTCCCGCCGTCCTGCCGCAAAGCCATTCTGCCGCCGATCCCTCAATTCTCCCGACTATCGAGAGAAGCCTGAGCGATCTAACTAGGACGGATCGGGCTCCATCCTAGTGGCGACGCGAAAGCGATTTCAGCGCCGGAAGAGCTGGCGCGCCATCATGAACCCGACCAGTGCAACGACGCCGAGCGAGCCCAGCGTCGAACCGGTGGGCGGCTCCTGCCCGCTCTCCTGCGGATCACCGTCCAGGGCCGCGGCAAGTGGCGACGGCTGGGGTTTGCGCGGCTGCGGCTTGCCCCCCATCGACACCCGCCAGACGATATAGACGATGATCGCAAGGATGAGGAAGCCGAGCGCGATATAGCCGAGCGCGGCGACAGTCCCGATCTCGCCCGCGAGCCAGACGGCGAAGGCGGCGAGCGCGAAGCCGAAGGCGAGGATCGCCAGAATCCCGAGCGCGGCCGCGAAGGCCGCGTTCTTCGCCGCGCGATTTACGGCGGCCTTGACCTCGACGCGCGCCATGCGCGTGCCGAGTTCGGCGGCCTTCAGGATCCCGGCGAGCTTCATATCGCCCTATCGACGGCTCAGCAGCCCGACCGCGAAGCCGACGCCAAGCGCAATCAGCACCGAAGTGAAGGGATGCTGAGAGATCTTGACTTCCACTTCGTCGATCTTGTTCGACGCCTGCCGGGCGGCGGAATGAAGCGCATCGCTGCCCATGTCGGTCGCTTCCTTCAGAAGCTGCTCGCCCATGTGGCTCGCCTGCTTCCTCGTCTCGTCGAACTTCTTCTTCAGCGAAGACTGGATACCCGAGGTATCGGAAACCAGGGTCTTCACCGTCTCAGAAAGCGCTGCGATATCGGCGCGGATCTGGTCGAGGTTGTCCGACAGCTCCTTGTCCGCGTTTGACGCCATAACCCTCTCCATTTTCTTTGTGAACGGCAGGAAGGGCGCCGCTCATCAAGCATTCTAGCGCCATAATAGCCGGAAATGCTCGGCAAAGCCTTAACACCCCGATTCCGGCAACCGTGAGGTCGAGAAGGAAGCGTTTGCCCGCTTCGCCCGGGGCCAGCAGGCGGCGGAGCATCGACAGGCATGCCGCCATGACCTATCACATCCTCATCGCTCCCCGCTTCGCTCCGGCCCGCCGATGACCGACACACCTTCCGGCATGAAGAAGGGGCTCACCAGCTACGGTGACTCCGGCTTCTCGCTTTTCCTCCGCAAGGCCTTCATCAAGGCCATGGGCTATTC
>JAGRKY010000042.1 GCA_020442095.1 Bauldia sp. | reverse complement strand
ACTGCCCCGAATACAAGGTGACCGCGGTCCAGGTGGCGCCGTCCAACGGTCCCTCCGGGTGGCAGCAGGAATACGACGCGCTGGTCCGCGACAGCCGGCGAATCGCCGTCGGCGAGCCGGCCGAGTGACGCCGGTGGTCGAGTCGTCGCGGATCGTCGAGACATCGGCCTGGCGCCACGGCGGATTCGCCGCGGCGGGGAGGGCGGTGCCGGAAGAGACCGCCGTCGCGCTCACATATGACGGGTCGAGCCACGCGGTGATGATGGCGACGCCGGCCGATCTCGAGGATTTCGCGATCGGGTTCTCGCTGACCGAGGGCATCGTCGGATCGCCGGCCGAGATCGAGACGCTGGAGATCATCGAGGAGGATGCCGGCATCGAGCTCCGCATGCGCCTTGCCGAGCCGCGCGCGGCGGCGCTTGCGGCGCGCCGCCGGTTCCTCGCGGGACCGGTCGGCTGCGGCCTCTGCGGCATCGATTCCCTCGGCGAGGCGCTGCGTCCGGTGCCGATGGTGCATGGCGAGATGGCGGTGCCGGCCGAGACGATCCTCGCCGCACTTGCCGGCCTGCGCAGCGGCCAGCCCCTCCACGGCGAGACCCGCGCTGTCCATGCGGCCGGGTTCTGGCGACCGGCCGGGGGCCTCGTCGCCGTGCGCGAGGATGTCGGCCGCCACAACGCCCTCGACAAGCTCGCCGGCGCGCTGGCGATCGACAAGGCTTCGGCCGCCGACGGCTTCATCCTGCTGACGAGCCGTGTTTCGGTGGAGCTGATCCAGAAGGCGGCGATGATCGGAGCGCCCTTGCTCGTCGCCGTTTCGGCCCCGACCGCGCTCGCCATAAGGACGGCGGAAGCGGCCGGCATCACCATCGTCGCTGTCGCCCGGGCCGACGGTTTCGAGGTCTTCACCCATCCTCGCCGCATCGTCGGCGCGAAGGTCGAGCATGCAGGCCGATAAGCTCGTCTACATGGCGAACCAGATCGGCAGGTTCTTCGTCACCGAGGACCGCGCCACCGCGGTCGACGGCATCGCCGACCACCTGCGCCAGTTCTGGGATCCCCGGATGCGCGCTACGATCGTCGCTTATCTGGACGACGGTGGCGAAGGCCTCGATCCGGCCGTCCGCGAGGCCGTCGCCCGGCTGTCCGGGGACGCCGCGCCGGGTCGGGAATAGGCCGGCGTCTTCGGCCTTCAGTTCGATTTCATCAGGGCGTCGTAGGTGCCGGTCGTGCGGCGGTCGTTTGCGTAGTCGGCGTAGAAGGTGCGCTTCGCCTCGTACATCTGCATGTCGGCCCGGTTGATGATCGCTTCCAGCCGTTCGCCGGCCCTGCCCGTGGCGGTGCCTATCGAAAGGCTGACTCGTATGCCGGAGTAATACTGGTTGTTCAGGTCGACCAGCCGGTTGATGTCCTCGATCACCGTCTCCGCGCCGGCCTCGTCGACACCGGGCAGCAGGATGGCGAACTCGTCGCCGCCGATGCGGGCGGCGCAATGCGGCTTCCTGACCGCCTCGCCGAGAATCTCTCCGGCACGGCGGAGCAGCGCGTCGCCGGTTGCATGGCCCCACTGGTCGTTGACGCCCTTCAGGCCGTTGAGATCGACCATGATTACGGTGACCGGTCGCAGCCCCTTGCGGTCGATGCGGTTCAGTTCCTCGACATAGAAGGAGCGATTGAACAGCTTGGTCAGGACGTCGTGGGTGCCGAGATATTCGAGATAGACCTCGGCCTTCTTGCGAGCGGTAATATCGGTCAGCCCGACCTGGACGAGCGACCAGTCATCTTCGTGCCCGGGGAGCACCGAGAACTGCATGAGGACATGCACCTCTTCGCCATTCAGGTCGTAGTTGAGCACCTCGCGGCGCTGGAACAGCTTGCCGTCCCACAGGTCGATCAGTTGTTCGCGAAAGTGGATCTGCATGTCGCCGCGGAAGATCTCGCCGATCCGATGCATCAGCGTCGACTTGTCGGGCGCCTGGAACAGCTCGAGTGTCTGGCGGTTGACGTCGAGGACGCGGATTTCGCTCATGCAGCGCTGCACGAATTCCGGATGGACATCGGTGAAGACCCGAAGGTCATCGATGCCGATCTGGCGGAGCTCGTCGAGCAGTTGCTTGATCGAACTGAAATCCTCGACCCACAGCGATACCGGCGAGTGCTCGAAGAGGCCGCGCGCATATTGCTCGCTTTCCTCCTGCCGCCGGTGCGCCGTCTCCTGTTCGGTGATGTCCTCGACGGCGAGGAGAACCCTTTCCCAGTCGTCTTCGTGTCCGGCCAGGATCTGTCCGGTCAGGCGGATGTCGATGCGGCGTCCCGAGAGGCTGTAGTTGACGAGGTTGCAGCCGAATTCGGTCCGGCCTTCCCAGAGCTGGCAGAGCTCATCGATGTAGGTCGTGAACATCTCGTCGCGGAGAATCCGGTCGAGATTGGCAACGAGTTCTTCGAGGTCGGACGCCTCGAACAATGTCAGCGTCTTGCGGTTGACCTTGAGGACGCGGATTGCCGCGGCACAGTCGGCCGCACGCTGCGGGTCGGCCTCCAGATAGTCCCTCAGCGAGCTGACACCTTCGCGCCGCCACTGGTCGAACTGCTTCCGGACCCCGCTGAAGTCCTCGAGCCACAGGGACACTGGCGCCAGGTCAAACATCCCCGCGTCGCTGTCGTCGGTATCATGACTGGACATGGGAAATCTCTCGTGAAGCAGCTTGTCGCGACAGCAAGCGATGCATCGAATCCCATACCAAAGCGTAAACTTATAGTAGCTGATTGTAGAGGGTGGAGGTTCACCCTACCGCAAGTGGTGCTATCGTCGCCGATCGATCAAACGCAGGAGGTTGGCTATGGCTATGCTCAAGGTGATCGAGGTTCTGGCGGAGTCGAAGAAGGGCTGGGACGATGCGGCTCAGGTTGCGGTGTCGAATGCCGCCAAAACCGTCCGCAAGATCAAGTCGATCAACATCGTCAATATGCAGGCGACGGTGAACGGCAAAGGCAAGATCGACAGCTACCGGATCAACGCCAAGATCACGTTCGAGCTGGACTGACCGGAGCCTGCGGCGGACTGTCGCGGGTCTGCCGGTCAGCCGCTTTCGCCGGCGACAAAGGACTGGAGCCAGCGTGCGGTGCGCAGCAATTCGCCGTCCTCGCCGTGGCGGCCAACGAGCTGCACGCCGATCGGCAGGCCGTTCGTCCCCGTCAGGAGCGGCAGGGTGACGGCCGGCAACCCGCAGAGCGACCAGAGATTGTTGAAGGCGGAATTGCCGGTCGAGTCGAGGCCGTGCGGCGCCTCGCCCGGTGCGGCGGGCGTGACGATCGCGTCGTAGCGATCGAAGAACCGGTCGATCTCGGCCTTGATGGCGACCTGGCGGTCGAGCGCGTCGAGGTAGTCGACCGCGGCGATTGTCCGGCTCTCCTCGATCATCGTCCGCATGAAGTCGCTCAGCTGGTCGGCGCCGCGGTCGTAGTATGAGCCGTAGTTCCGGGCGATGCCGACATTGGTCAGGATCATGAGGACGCGGTCGCTGTCCGCGATGCTGTCCGGCAGCGGAACCTCGTCGCATTGGCCGGCGAGTGCGGCGACGAGCCCGGTAAGGCCCGCCTGCGTCTCCGGCTCGGCGAGATCCCAGTGCGTCGTCTTGACGAAAGCGAAGGAGGGCGTCTCCGGCGGGTCGTCCATCGCTGTGTCGAGGAGGTGCGGCGGTGCGAGCCCGCGCGTGATCGGGTCACGGGGGTCATATCCGGCAATGGCGTCGACGATCAGCGCGGCATCCACGACGCTCCGCGCGAAGACTCCGGCGGTGTCGAGCGGCGGCGCCTGGGGCAGGATTCCGGTCCGCGGGATCAGGCCGAAACTCGGCTTGAACCCGACGACGCCGCAGAAGGATGCCGGGCGGATCACCGATCCGTTGGTCTGCGTGCCGATCGCAAGCGGCACCATGGCCGCCCCGACCGATGCGGCCGAACCGGAGGACGAGCCGCCGGGGGTATGTTCGCCGTGATGCGGATTGCGGGTACCGCGCGGATGGCGGGCGCCGAGTTCGGTGGTTACCGTCTTGCCGATGATCACCGCTCCGGCGTGCTTCAGGCGATCGACGACGACAGCGTCTTCCGCCGGTCGCCGGCCTGCGTCGAGCGGCGTGCCGTTCTCGGTCGGCAGGTCGGCGGTGTCGACGATGTCCTTGATGCCGACGGCGAGGCCATGCAGCGGTCCGATCGCGCCGCCCGATGCGCGCCGCGCGTCGCAGGCTTCCGCCTGGGCGAGGGCGAACGCCGGTTCGAGATCAACGAAGGCATGAAGCTCGGGCTCGCGTTCCGCGATCCGCGCCAGCAGCGCTTCGATATAGGCGACCGCGGTGATCTCGCCGCGCACCATCATGTCGCGGGCGACGATCGCATCGAGATCGGCAAGGTCATTCGGCATTGGCGCGCGCCCCGTGGGTCAGGTTGGCCCGATCATATGCGCGGAACCATACACAGGATCGCGGCGACCACGAAGCGTCCTGGCCGATCTAGCGGTCGGCCTGCAGGTCGACCGAGCGCAGCCGCAGGGCGTTGCCGATCACCGAGACCGACGACAGGCT
>JAGRKY010000483.1 GCA_020442095.1 Bauldia sp. | reverse complement strand
GCGGTGCAATGGCTGCGCGACGGCCTCAAGGTGATCAGGCGCGCGGCGGAGGTGGGGCAGCTTGCCGGCCGCTCCGACCCCGACCAGCCGGTCTATTTCGTGCCGGCCCTGGTCGGCCTCGGCGCGCCCTATTGGGATGCGGAGGCGCGGGGCGCGATCTACGGCATCACCCGCGGCACGACTTCGGCGGAGATCGCGCGGGCGGCGCTCGAGGCCGTCTGCTACCAGACCCGCGACCTGCTCGAAGCGATGCGGGGCGACTGGGAGAAGGGCGGCCGGAAGGAAACGGTGCTCAGGGTCGACGGCGGCATGGTCGCCTCGGACTGGACGATGCAGTTCCTCGCCGACATCCTCGGCGCGCCGGTCGACCGCCCGGAAATCCTCGAGACGACCGCGCTCGGTGCCGCCTATCTCGCCGGCCTCAGGGCAGGGATCTATCCCGCTCCCGAGGGCTTCGCGAAGCAGTGGACGTCAGAGCGTCGCTTTGCCCCGGCGATGCGCCAGCCGGAACGGGCGCGGCGCTATGCCGGCTGGCGCGAGGCGGTGGCGCGGACGCTCAGCCGGGCGTAGGCGCCGGGCTCTCCCTATTCCTGGGCCTGGCCGCCGGCGAAGCGCGCGACCATCAGCGACCCGAGGATGATCGTCCCGTAGATCGCCTGGATCCAGAAGGACGGGACCTGGGCGAGGGTCAGCAGGTTCTGCACGACGCCGAGCAGCAGGACGCCGGTCAGCGCGCCGAACATCGTGCCCTTGCCGCCATCCAGCGAGACGCCGCCGATGACCGCCGCCGCGAAGACGGTGAAGATCATGCCGTTGCCCTGGTTGGCGCTGATTGCGCCGACATAGCCGACGGTGACGAGGCCGGCGACGGCCGCGAGCACGCCGGCCAGCACATAGACGCCCCAGGTGACGCGCTCGACGCGGATGCCGGCGGCGCGCGCGGCCTCCGGGTTGCCGCCGATCGCGTAGAGGGCGCGGCCGAGACGGTGGTAGCGGAGCAGGATACCGGCGATGAGGAAGGCGACGGCCGCGAGCCAGACCGCGAGCGGCAGGCCGAGGAAGGTCACCGACATCAGTGTGAAGAAGGCTTCCGGAAGGTCGAACAGCGTCCGGCCGCTGGTCGCGCCGACCAGCATGCCACGCAGCACGATCAGCATCGCCAGGGTGACGATGAAGGCGTTGAGCTTCAGCTTGACGACCATGAAGCCGTTGGCGAAGCCGATGACGGCGCCGACGAGCAGGATGACAAGGATGCCGACCCATACCGGCAGCTCGAAACCGAAGCCGTAGGTCGCGGCGGGGATGACGACCATGGCGCCGATCGCCGGCGCGATGCCGAAGGTCGATTCGAGCGACAGGTCGAACTTGCCGGTGATGATGACCAGCGACTCGCCGAGGACGACGAGGGCGAGCGCCGCCGAGGAGGTCAGGATCGTCGTGATGTTCGCCTGGGAGAGGAAGACCGGATTGACGATGGCGCCGATCACGATGAGCACGATCAGGGCCGGCAGGAGCGCCAGCTCGCGCAGGGAGATTGCCGAGCCGCGGGCCTGTTGCACGGCGACCGCCGCCTGGGCGGCGGGCTCATTGATGCTCATCGAATTCCATTCCTTCAATCGAGGCGACCAGCGCGTTGTCGCTCCAGCCCGCCTTGTGTTCCGCAACGATGGCGCCGTGGCGCATGACGAGGACGCGATCGCAGGTCTTGAGGTCCTCGATCTCGCCGCTGACGACGAGGATCGCCTTGCCCTCGCGGCGCATCCGGTCGATGACCGCGAGCAGCGCTTCCTTCGACTTGACGTCGACGCCGGCGGTCGGGTCCATCAGGACGAGGACGGAGGGCTCGCTGGCGAGCGCCCGGCCCATCACCACTTTCTGCTGGTTGCCGCCGGACAGGCCTGAGACCGGCTGTTCGGTCCCTTGCGTGACGATGTCGAGCGACTCGATCATGCCCCTGGCGACACCGGCGCGGCGGCGCGGCGCGATGAAGCCGAGCGGGCCGAGATGGCGGCTGATCGTCATGGTCGTGTTGTCGCCGACCGACTGGGTCAGCACGAGGCCTTCCTTGTGGCGGCTCTTGGGGACGCAGCCGACGCCGAGGGCGAGCGCCGCCGGGACGTCGGCGGAGGGCAGCGACCTGCCGTTGACCGCGATCCGGCCGGACCGGTAGGGGCCGAGCCCGGCGACCGCCTCGGCGACGCCGATGCGACCGCTCGAGGTCGCGCCTGACAGGCCGATGACCTCGCCCGCGCGGACCTTGAAGCTCACGTCGTGGAAATCCTCGCCGCCGAGCTTGTCGATATCGAGGACGACGGAGGCCTCTTCCGGGACGCTGCGGCCGCTGGCATCGGCGATATGGAGGTTGGCCTGCTCGCCGGTCATCGCCTCGATCAACTGGTCCTTCGGCAGGTCGGCGACCGGGGCGGTGACGATATGGCGGGCGTCGCGCAGCACCGTCACCGCCTGGCAGATCTCGTAGACCTCCTGGAGGTGGTGCGAGATGAACAGGAAGGTGACGCCCGCGGCCTGCAATTCGCGGATGCGGACGAAGAGGCGCTTGATCTCGTCGCCGTCAAGCTGCGCCGTCGGCTCGTCGAGAATGATGAAGCGGGCGCCGTAGGAGAGCGCGCGCGCGATCTCGACCAGTTGCCGCGCCTCGACCTTGAGGTCGCCGGCGCGGCTGTTCTCCGGCACGGCGACGTTCCAGCGATCGAGCAGGATGCGCGCTTCGCGATGCAGCGCCTTCCAGCTGATGAAACCGCGGCTCAACGGCTGGCGGTTGATGAAGAGATTCTCGGCGACCGTCAGATCCGGAATGATGGTCGAATGCTGATAGACGCAGGCGACGTTGCGCCGCCAGGCTTCGCGATCAGCGAGCGGCGGCGCGGCAGCGCCGCTGAATGAGATGGTGCCCTCGTCGGGGGCGGTGAGGCCGGTGAGGATGCGGACGAGCGTCGACTTGCCGGCGCCGTTACGGCCGACCAGCGCGTGGGATTCGCCCGGGACCACCCGGATCCCGGCATTGCGGAGCGCAATCGTCGGGCCATAGCGCTTGGAAACGCCAATGGCCTCGACAATCGGCGGCTGGTCCGGCGGGCGCATGTCGCTGCGCCCGCCCGTGGTGGATTGTTCGGTCATGGATACCGGTCAGCCCTAGAGCTGGTTGCCCCAGAAGGCCTTGTCGTCGACGTTGTCTTTGGTGACCAGCGGCGCGGCCAGCTGATCCTCAAGAACCCCCGGCGCGACCTCGACGATGGTGCTGTCGTGGTCGGTCGGTCCCGGCGCGAAGGTCTTCCCCTCGATCGCTTCCTTGACGTACTGGATGCCGTATTTGGCGTAGAGGTCGGCCGGCTGGGACACGGTGGCGTCGATCTCGCCCTTGCGGATGGCATCGAATTCCTGCGGGATGCCGTCGTTGCTGACGATGACGATATGGCCATCCTCGCCGGCCATCTTCAGCATGCCCTTGCGCTTCAGGGTCTGCAGGGTCGGCGCCAGGAAGACACCACCGGCATGCATGTAGATCGCCTTGAGATCGGGCGTCGAATTGAGCAATGCGTCGAGGCCGGCGGCGGCATCCTCACCCGACCACGCCTTGGTCGGGATCTCGAGCAGCGTCAGGTTGGGGAACTGCTTGAGGCATTCGCGGAAGCCGACGCCGCGGTCGCGACCGTTGATCGAGGCCTGATCGCCCATGATCTGGACGACCGGACCTTCCTTCACATGCTCGCCGATATACTCGCAGGCCTTGCGGCCATAGGCGAGGTTGTCGGCGCGCACGACCACGGCGACCGGACCGGTGGACGGCGCGACGTCGACGGCGACGACCGGCACGCCGGCCTTCTCGCCCGCCTTGAGGATCGTGCCGGCGGCGGCCGATTCAAAGGGCGAGAAGATGATGCCGTTGGCACCGATGTTGATGAGATTCTGGATGCCGGTGATCTGCTTGGCGGTATCGAATTCCGAATTGATCGGCGCCAGCAGCTCGACGCCCTGGGCGGCGGCCTCCTCGTCGAGATACTTGGCATAGGACGTCCAGAACGGCGAGGTGAGGGTGGTCAGGTCGACGCCGATCTTGGGCATGTCGGCGGCCCGGGCAGCGCCTGCCAGGGCCAGCACAGACACCATGGCGGCGCCAATCGCGAATTTCAGTCCGGTGGACGATTTCGACATCTTCGGTTTCCTCCCAGGTTGTGTCGATAGAGCCGCCCGCATCGTTGATCGCGGGCGGGAAGTTCTTCATGGGCCGGTCGGGAACTCCTCCGGCGGGCGGGACAGGAATTCCTCCCGGCTGGCTTTCAAGTGGAAGCGGATGGCGTCGACGGCCCGGTCGGCATCGCCTGCGCGGATCGCCTCGACGATCGCGCCATGCTCGCGGCGGACGCGATCGATCGAATAGCTGGCGAGCGAGTAATTGCGGATCGCCTGGGTCTGGCGGAGGGCGATGCGATGCCAGTCGGCGATGAGGTGATTGCTGCCGAGGCCGACGAGAAGCTCGTGGAACTGGCGGTCGAGCCGGATCGCATCGGCGAGGCCCTGCTCGGTCTGGAGGCTGAGCTCGCGCATCTGCTCGTCGAAGACGGCCTGGAGGCGGTCGAGGAATTCGGGCGTGGCACGTCCGGCGGCGAGGCCCTTGCCGATCGCCTGGACCTCGAGCAGGAGGCGCGCCTCATAGATCTCCTCGATGTCCTGGAAGGTGAAGCGGCGGACGACCGAGGCGCGCCGCGACGTTCCCTCGACCAGGCCGACCTGTTCGAGCCGGGCGAGGGCTTCCTTGACCGGGGTCTGGCTGATCGCCAGCGAATCCGCCAGCTGGTCGGCCAACAGGCGACGCCCGGCCGGCAGGCGACCGGAGACGATCTGGTCCTGCAGTTCTTCGTAGGCCTGTTCGGCCAATGTCGGGCGCTTCGCGGACATCATGGCAGCCAGCATATGCAGGGCTTTGTGACTGCCACAAGATAAAAAATTTTTTATTTGTGGACCCGGGTCGTTTCGTTTGGCAAGAATCGGCCAGCGTCCTAAAGAGACGCGCGTCGACCAAAGACGGTGAGCGAAACGCCCATGACCGAAGACGACCCCCGGTTGCTGCTCCTTGACCCTCGCGACAATGTGCTGATCGCACGGGCGCGGATCCGCGGCGGGGAGACCATCGCCGTATCCGGGCAAAGGGTCACCGTTCCGGAGGACCTGCCGCTCGGCCACAAGCTGGCCCGGACGGATATCGGCGCCGGGACGAAGGTGATCAAATACGGCGCGCCGATCGGCTCGGCGACCACGGCGATCCGGACCGGCGAACACGCCCATGTCCACAACGTCAAGAGCGACTACACGCCGACCTACCACCTTGACGACGAGAGGACCCGCTACGGGAAAGCGTCATGACCATGCTCGGCTATCCCCGCGCCGACGGGCGCAAGGGCATCCGCAACACGATCGTCGTCGGCTATCTGGTCGAATGCGCCCACCATGTCGCCCGCGAGATCGCGATCCCGCTCCGCGACCGCGACGTCCACGTCATCGGCTTTCCCGGCTGCTATCCGAATTCCTATGCCGAGACGATGATGGAGCGGCTCTGCACCCATCCGAATGTCGGGGCGGTGCTGCTCGTCTCGCTCGGCTGCGAGAGCTTCAACAAATACAGGCTGGAACATGCCGTCCGCGAGAGCGGCCGGGCGGTGAAGACGATCGTCATCCAGGCGACCGGGGGCACGCGGAAATCGATCGACGAGGGGCGCGCCTTTGTCGCCGAACAGCGCGCGCTGCTCGACGAGATGGCGCCGGTGGCGATGGGGCCGGAGGAGCTGGTGGTCGGTACGATCTGCGGCGGCTCGGACGGGACGTCGGGGATCACCGGCAACCCGGCGGCCGGCCGCGCCTTCGACATGCTGATCGCCGACGGCGCCGCCTGCATCTTCGAGGAGACCGGAGAGCTGATCGGCTGCGAGCACATCATGGCCGACCGGGCGATCACGCCGGCGCTCGGTCATGAGCTCGAGGCGAGCGTCGCCAAGGCCGCCCGCTATTACGCGACCCTCGGCTACGGCTCCTTCGCCGCCGGCAATGCCGATGGCGGGCTCACCACCATCGAGGAGAAGTCGATGGGCGCCTATGCGAAGTCCGGCGCCTCGCCGATCGCCGGGCTGATCAAGCCGGGCGACATCCCGCCGCGCGGCGGGCTCTACCTGCTCGACGTGGTGCCGGACGGCGAGGTGCGCTTCGGCTTCCCCAATATCAGCGACAATGCCGAGATCGCCGAGCTGATCGCCTGCGGCTGCCACGCGATCCTCTTCGTCACCGGCCGCGGCTCGGTCGTCGGCTCGGCGATCTCGCCGGTCATCAAGATCTGCGCCAATCCCGAGACCTATCGGCGGATGGCCGACGATATGGATGTCGACGCCGGCCGTATCCTCGAAGGTAAGGCGACCCTCGACGAGGTCGGCGCCGAGATCCGCGACCTGGTGCTCGGCCTCGGTTCCGGCAAGCGGACGAAATCCGAGGAACTCGGCCACCAGGAATTCATCCTGACCTACAAG
>JAGRKY010000482.1 GCA_020442095.1 Bauldia sp. | reverse complement strand
TCATGCTGGAGCATTCGATCTACACGGTCGCCTCGCCGGAGGCCTCGGCCTCGATCCTGTGGCACGATTCGAGCCGCGCCCAGGATGCGGCGACGGCGATGAAGATCACCGCCCAGGACCTCAGCCGCTTCGGGGTCATCGACGCGATCGTCGAGGAACCGGTCGGGGGCGCCCATCGCCGCCCGGAAGAGACGGTCAAGGCGACGGGCGATGCAATCGCCGATGCCTTCGCCACTCTCGACAACCTGCCGCCGGACGAGATTCGCCGCCAGCGGCGGGAGAAATACCTTGCGATCGGGCGGCAGCTTTGAGGCGGCAGGAGGGCGCACTGCCTTGCTCTTGCCTTCAACAGCCCTAAGACTAGCTGGAACAGCGCGATTTCTGGTCGGAAACCGATCGGTAACGACCCAGAAAGGTTGCGATCTTAGGACTCGCCGGGCGGCATGTCGCGACGCGGGCGGGGGCGCGGGCACGTCCGGGCTTGTTCAGGGGTAACGAATGCCGATCGGGAACTTCCTCTCATTGCGCCGCGTGGTGGTGATCGCATGTGCCGCCGCGCTGCTTGGCGCATGCCAGGATTCCATGGTCCCGAAGGATATCCGGCCGGTCTCCAACAAGCTGGTGACCCAGATGGAACGCGGCGGGATGAAGGAGACGTCGCCGATCTTTATCCGCATCTTCAAGGAAGAATCGCAGTTCGAGGTCTGGAAACAGCGCTCGAACGGCCAGTATGCGCTGCTCAAGACCTACGAGATCTGCAAATGGTCGGGGATCCTCGGTCCGAAGATCAAGGAAGGCGACCGGCAGGCGCCGGAAGGCTTCTATACGGTGACGCCGGGGCAGATGAACCCG
Source organism: Bauldia sp. (assembly GCA_020442095.1). The sequence goes on along the minus strand of JAGRKY010000482.1, from coordinate 3,946 downwards.
CAGTCGAGCTACTACCTCTCCTTCAATATCGGCTTCCCGAACAAGTATGACCGCGCCCATGGCAGGACCGGCTCGAACCTGATGGTGCACGGCGCCTGCTCGTCGGCGGGCTGCTATTCGATGACCGACGAGGCGGCGGGCGAAATCTTCGCGCTCGCCCGCGACGCCTTCAAGGGCGGCCAGCGGTCGTTCCAGATCCAGGCCTTCCCGTTCCGGATGACGCCGGAGAATTTCGCCAAGCATCGCGACGATCCGAACGTGCCGTTCTGGGAGGAGCTCCAGGTCGGTTACGACCTGTTCAACATCACCAAGGTGCCGCCTCAGGTCGATGTCTGCGACGGGCACTACGTCTTCAAGGACGAGGCCGGCAACGCCACGGTGAAGGGACCGGGCAAGTGCCCGGTCTTCACCGGGCCCGAATCGGTGGCGGTGGCGCTGACCCAGAAGATCGCTTCCGATGACAAGAAGATCGCGGCCGAGACCGCGGATCTCCAGGCGGATGCGGCGCGGCTGGCGGCGCAGAAGCAGAAGGTCGCCGAGGAGCAGGCCGCCGCAGCGGCCAAGGAAGCCGAGCGGGCGGCTCAGCCCTCCGTCGTCGACCGGCTGTTCGGCCGCAAGAAGCAGCCGGCGCCCGCGGCGACGCCGGTGCCCGAGCCGGCGGCGGCAGCCGAAACCACGGCCTCGGTGAAGCCCGTCGCGGCGCCTGCCCCGGCGCCGAAGCCGAAATCCGACGTGGTCGCGGCGAACCAGCCGGCCAAGCCGCCGGCCCCGAAGGCACAGCCCAAGCCGGTCGCGGCAGCGCCGACCCCGGCACCGGCCCCCGCCGCGCCGGCGGTCGGCAAGGTCGTCGATCGCGAATTCCTGTGGCCGGATGACCCGGACGTCGTCGAGGGCGCCGCGGCGATCCTGCCGCCGACACTCGGCACCGCGAGCGACTGACGGCCCCGGAGCGGTCGGCCTAGAGCGGCCAGACGACGAGGATCGCCGGGACGCCGACGGCGACGATGATCAGCTCCAGCGGCAGCCCCATCCGCCAGTAATCGCTGAAGGCATAGCCGCCCGGTCCGAGGATCAGGGTGTTGTTCTTGTGGCCGATCGGGGTGAGGAAGGCGCAAGAGGAGGCGACCGCCACCGCCATCAGGAAGGGATCGGGGCTCGCATCCAGCCGCTCGGCGATGTTGAGCGCGATCGGCGCGCCGATGACCGCCGTGGCGGTGTTGTTGAGGACGTCCGAGAGGGTCATGACGACGACCATCAGCACGGTGAGCACCACCCATGCCGGCAGGCCCGCCGCGAGGTCGACGATGCCGCCGGCGATCAACTCGGTGCCGCCTGACTTCTCCAGGGCGATGCCGAGGGGGATCATCGAGCCGAGCAGGATGACGACCGGCCATTCGACCTCGTCATAGACCTGGCGGAGCGGCACGATGTCGAAGAGGACATAGAGGCCGACGACGGCGGCGAGCGCCACCGGCAGGTAGAGGAAGCCGAAGCTGGCGAGCGCCACCGCCGCGGCGAAGAGGCCGCCGGCAAGCGCCGCCCGGCCGTGCTGGGTGACGGCGATGCCGCGATCGGCGAGGGGCAGGGCGCGGAGCCAGCTGGCGGCCTCGCCGAGCCGCTCGGGCGGGCCGATCAGCAGCAGCACGTCGCCGGCACGGACCGGCAGCTGGCGGACGCGCTGGCGGAAGCGGCGGCCCTGGCGGGAGACGCCGAGCAGGGCGACGCCGGTATGGCGATTGAGGCCGACGGCGCCTGCCGAGCGGCCGTCGAGCCGCGAATCGCGGGGCACGACGACTTCGAGCAGGGCGAGGTCGCTGCCCGCTTCCTTGATCGAGTCGCGGCGGGGGAAGTCGAGCTTGAGGACGCCGACCAGCGAATCGATCCCCTCGACCGGACCGTCGACGACGAGGATGTCGTCCTTGAGGATCTCCTCGCGGCGGGCGCCGCCGGGGAGCCGCCGCCCCTTGCGGATCAGGCCAAGGACGGCGACGCCGGCCTCCGTCGCGTCGTCGTCGAGATCGCCGACGAGGCGACCGATGGCGGGAGACTTTTCCGGAACGGCGAGCTCGGCGACATAGCCATGGATGTCGCGGAGATCGGCGGTCGGCGCCTTCTCGGCGCTGCTGACGGGAATCAGCCGCCAGCCGACCAGCGCGACATAGGCGATGCCGACGATGGCGCAGACGAGGCCGACCGGCGTGAAGGCGAACATGCCGAATTCCTCGCCGAGCGCCTCGCCGCGATAGGCGGCGACGATGATGTTGGGCGGCGTGCCGATCAGGGTCACCATGCCGCCGAGGATGGTGGCGAAAGCGAGCGGCATGAGGCTGAGCGCCGGGTTCCGCCCGGCCTTGGCGGAGGCGGAAATCTCGACCGGCATGAGCAGGGCGAGGGCGGCGACGTTGTTCATGAAGGCCGACATCGCGGCACCGACCGCAGCCATCAGGGCGATGTGCCGGCTGAGGCTGCGGCTGGTATCGACGACGAGCCGCGAAATCCAGCCGACCGCGCCGGAATTGACCAGTCCGCGCGAGATGATGAGGACGATGGCGACGATGATGGTGGCGGGATGGCCGAAGCCCGAAAAGACCTCGCCCGCCGGAACGACGCCGAGGATGGCGGCGACGACAAGGGCGCCGAAGGCGATCAGGTCGTAGCGGAAGCGGCCCCAGATCATCAGGGCGAAGACGGCGACAAACAGGGAAAACAGGATGATGTTGTCGGAGGTCATGCTTCCGCGCGGGGCCGGGACGAACGAGGGAGACCGGACCATGGGTACATCAGGTCCGGCGCTCCGTCGATGGCGGCCCGGCCGGTCAGCGCGGGGCGAAGACCTCGAGCGCCTGCCGCATGACCGAATAGCGCGCAGGCGTCTCGGTGGTGATCTCGCCGTCGGTGCTGATCGGCATCGGCTCGATCGTCTCGATCGTCGCCTCGGTGCAGCGGAAGACCTTGACGTCGTCGCGGCCGCCGTGGCGCCCCTCGAAGAAGGCCGGGGCCATGGCGACCAGCTCGGGGATCGAGGCGGTCTCGATGGCGAAGATATCGAGGATGCCGTCGTCGATGGCGGCTTCGGTCGAGACACGCGCGCCGCCGCCGTAGCGGACGCCGTTGCCGACGGTGACCTGGTAGGTGGTCACGTCGGTGCGTTCGCCGTTGCAGGCGATCACCGCCTGGAATCGTTCGGCGTCGCCGAGGGTCTGGATCGCCGCGGCGGCGTAGCTCAGCGGTCCGAGCGTGCGCTTGAGCTCCGGATCGAGCCGGTCTGTGACCTCGACCGCGAGGCCGATGCTGGAGACGTTGAGGAAATGGATGTCGTTGACGAGGCCGATGTCGATCTTGCGGCGGCTGCCGGCGGCGATGATCCTCGCCGCCTCGCTCGGGTTCACCGGTATGCCGAGGGTCCGGGCGAGGTCGTTGGCGGTGCCGAGCGGCAGGATGCCGACGGGCAAGCCGACCTCGATGAGCGCCGGCAGCGTGCCGCTGACCGTGCCGTCGCCGCCGCCGATGACGATCGCGTCGACACCGGCGGATTCGCGGAGGATCAGGTCGTGGACTTCATCCGGCCCGGCGCATTGGCGGATATCGAGGGCGAAGCCCTCGGCGAAGAGCGCCGAGACCGCGGCGCCAAGCGCATGGGCGGCGCGGGAGGCGTGGGGGTTGACGACGAGAAGGAGCCGCCCGCCGGCCATCGCTGTCAGGCGAAACGCCCGTGGCAGTGCTTGTATTTCTTGCCGGAGCCGCAGGGGCAGGGCGCGTTGCGCTGGACCTTGCCCCAGGTCGAGGGGTCGTCGGGGTCGATCTGCGCCGTCGCCGTGCGGCCGTTGCCGCGCATCGGCTGGGCGAGCGCCGCGCCGTCCTGCGGTTCGTCCATCTCGTTCTCGCCGGTCAGCGGATCGACATGGGTCTCCTCAAGGGCGTCGAAATCGTCGTCGGGCGCCAGCGG
>JAGRKY010000041.1 GCA_020442095.1 Bauldia sp. | reverse complement strand
ATGCTCCGGCGTTGCCGACGACCGCTTGTGCCAGACCATGGTCATGAGGGCTGGCGCGATCGTCACCGGCGGCCGGTAGATCCGGATGCCGGTGGTGCGCGCGGCGTGTTCGGCCAGACGGGTCGGCAGCAGCGCGATGAGATCGGATTGGGCGACGGCGCGATAGACGCCCGCAAAGACCGGCAGGCTCATCACCACACGCCGCTCGCGGCCGATGCGGGCAAGGGCGGCATCGCCCATCGCCTTCAGCCGGCCCTCGGGCGAAAACAGGACGTGGCCGATGGTGCAGAAGAGATCGAGAGGCACGGTGTCGCCCATCTTGACGCCGGCACGGCGGAGCACCGGGTGGCCCTTGCGGGCGACGACGGAGAAGGTCGACCAGAACGCCGGCCGGCTGTCGACCCAATCGGGGAAGTCGGCCCGGGGAATGATCGCCATGTCGACCTCGTAGCGTTCCAGCGAGCCGACATAGCTGTCGGGTACGAGGTCGACGAGCTGGACGCGCATGCCCGGAGCACGCCGCGAAACGATATCGGCAAGGCGCGGCATGAGCAGCTCGGCGAAGAAATCGCTGCCGGACAGCTTGAACGTTGCCGTGCTGGTCGACGGGTCGAAGGGAGTGGGACCGCTGAGCAGACGTTCCAGCTCGTCGAGGATGGTGCGGAGCGGAACGGCGAGCGAACGTGCGTAATCGGTTGCGACAAGGCGATTGCCGCGACGCACGAAGAGTTCGTCGCCCAGTGCGTGCCGGAGCCGGGCGAGGGCGGCGGAGACGGCGGGCTGGGACAGGCCGATGCGGCGGCCGGCCTTGACCGTGGAGGTCTCGCGCAGCATCGCGTCGAGGACGCGCAGCAGGTTGAGGTCGAAGTTTGCGATATTCATTGAACAGATAGCTGTAATACGATCAATCGATTTCCGTTGATCCGTAGACCTCGTCTAGCCTCCCTGCAAGGCACGCGCTATCGCGGCCTCCCGATCAGCCGTGGAGACAGCGCAATGAGCGGATCGAGCCTCGGACCTGGCACCATCGAATGGCGTGGCGTCCAGTACAGGACCCTGCTGAGCAGCGAGGAGACGAAGGGCGCGATGTCGATCGTGGACAGCCTGTCGCCCGCCGGCTCGGGGCCGCCGCGCCACATTCATGCCGATGCCGACGAGACCTTCGTGCTGCTGGAGGGCGATGTCGAATTCTGGGTGGCGGGCCAGCACTTCCGCCGCCGCCCCGGCGAGACGATGTTCGTGCCGCGCAACACCGAGCATACCTTCCAGGTGCCGGGGCCGGCTCCGTCGCGCCATCTGACGATCCTGACGCCCGGCGGGTTCGAAGGCTTCTTCTCCGCCATGGCAGACGGCGCGCTGCGCATTCCCGAGGACATGGAAGCCATCGTCGGGATCGCGTCCCGCTTCCACCTGACATTCACCGGCCCGCCGCTGCCGGTGGAGACGGGGACCGCGGCCGCCTGAGTTCAGGGTAGGCCAACAAAAAACCGCGCCTCCGTTTCCGGGGCGCGGCTTTTTGTTTCCCTTGTCGGCGAGGTGGCGACGGCTGCCTGGCTAAAGGAGAATTCTGTGGGTGGGGCTTAGTCGAGGCCGAGCTGGCCGCGCATGGTCGAGAGGTCCTCGGCCAGCGTGTTGACGGCGGCGGCGAGCACGGTGCGATCGGCGTCGGTCAGCTTGTCGTAGAGCTGGTAGCCATCACCGTCCTGGTACTTGGCCAGCGTCTCGTCGACGGTCGCGAAGTTCTCGTCGACCTTGGCGATGAAGTCCTTGTCGGTGAGCAGCGGCTTGACCAGCTCGTAGATCTTCTTCGAGCCGTCCGAGTTCGCCTTGAAGTCCCACAGGTCGGTGTGGCTGTAGCGGTCTTCCTCGCCGGAGATCTTGGTAGCGGCGACCTCTTCCATCAGAGCCGCGGCACCGCCGACGACGATTTCCGGCGGGAAGGTCAGCTCGGCGATGCGGCTGTCGAGGTCCTTCACGTCGGCGAGCAGCTTGTCGGCATAGTCGCCGAGGCCGTTGGTCGAGCCCTCCGCCCACAGACCGTATTCGAGGCGGTGGAAGCCGGTGAAGGTCGGGTCCTGCTCGCCCTTCTCGTAGTCGTCGGCGCGGGCGTCGATCGACACGTCGAGGTCGCTGAACAGCTCGGCGATCGGCTCGACGGCCTCGTAGCTCATGCGGGTCGGCGCGTAGAGCGACTTGGCCTTTTCGAGGTCGCCGCCCTTGATCGCCGCGACGAAGGCCTCGGTGTCGGTGACCAGTTCGCCGGTCTTCTCCGCGACGAAGAGCTTGTATTCGGCGATCGGCCCGACGAGGTCGAGCGTTGCCGCCGCCAGCGCGCCGGCGGGCGCGCCGAAGACCAGCAGGGCGCCGGTTGCTAGGATGGGTGTAAGTCTCATCAGGCAGATCTCCTTTGTGTCGCCATCTCAGAGGGGAGTCATCTCGGGTGCCGCAGCGACCGCCTCGACCAGCCCCTGGCCGAGATAGCCGCCCGGTTCGCGGACGCCGGGAAGTACGAAGAAATAGCCGCCGCCGACGGGCTTGATGTATTCCTCGAGCGGCTCGCCGTTCAGCTTGTTCTGGACGGCGATGAAGCCCTTCTCGAGGTCGGCCTGGAAGGTGATGAACAGCAGGCCTTGGTCGATCTGGCCGGCCTTGGTGACGCCGTTGGAATAGTTGAACGGGCGGCGGAGCAGGAGGTTCTCCCGGCTCGCATGGGTGCGCGGATTGGCGAGCCGGATATGGGCGTCGAGCGGCGTGACGGCGCCGTCCGGGTCGCTGGCATAGTCGGGC
>JAGRKY010000481.1 GCA_020442095.1 Bauldia sp. | reverse complement strand
CGCATCACCATGACGCCGGTCTCGGAGTCGCCGGCCATGATGGCCCGGGCGATCGGCGCCGCGCCGCGCCACCGCGGCAACAGGGAGGCGTGGAGGTTGAGGCAGCCCTCCGACGGAGTGTCGAGGATCGGCACGGGGAGGATCAGGCCATAGGCGACGACAATCCCGACATCCGGGGCGAGCTCGGCGAAACGCGCCGCCGCCTCGTCGTTCCGGAGGTTCCGCGGCGTCTCGACCGGGATGCCGAAGCGTTCCGCGGTCTCGTGGACGGGCGACTTGCGCAGCGTCAGGCCGCGCCCGGCGGCGCGGGGCGGCTGGGAATAGACCGCGACGACCTCATGGCCCTGGCCAACGATCTCGGTGAGGGTCGGAACGGCGAAAGCCGGGGTGCCGAAAAAGACGATGCGCAGGGTCATGCTCGTGCCGGTTTGAAGTCAGGCAGCGGCATAGCCTGTCGTCTCCGCGGGCTCAAGCCAGAGGCCGGCGCGGACGCGGGATTCAACGCGATCGTCGCGGCTAGAGAACGTCCGGCCTGGGCGAGAGCTTCGCCTGCTTGGTGAATCGCTTGATCACCATGTCGCGCCGGAGCTTCGACAGATAGTCGATGAACAGCTTGCCGTTGAGATGGTCGATCTCGTGCTGGAGGCAGGTCGCCAGCACGCCCGACGCCTCGATCTCCTGGCTCTTGCCGTCGCGGTCGAGATAGGCGACGCGGATCGATTCCGGCCTTTCCACCTCGGCGAAATAATCCGGGATCGACAGGCAGCCTTCCTCGCGGGTCGCCCGTGCGTCCGAAGTCGAGAGGATCTGCGGGTTGATCAGCACCTTCGGGTCCCGCTCGGCCTCCTCGTCCTCGCGCTGGGCGACATCGCAGACGAGCATCCGTATCGGCTCGCCGACCTGGATCGCCGCGAGCCCGATACCGGGCGCCGCATACATGGTCTCCAGCATATCGTCGGCGAATCGGCGCAGATCGTCATCGACGCGCTCGATCGGTTCGCTGAGCAGCCGGAGTTTCCTGTCGGGAAGGGTGATGATATCGAGTTTTGTCACCGGTCTCAGATATGGAAGGCGGGCGGCGCGGTCAACCCGGCTCGCGCGCCGGACAGGCACATGAAGGAACCGAAGCCGCCAAAGCCGCGACAGCCGGCGAAGCCGCCGCGTAACCCGCATGCGTCTGTGCTCGGCAAGGGCCCCTACAAGCCGAAGGTCGAGAAGGCGAGGGACGCCTACGCGCGCCGACCGAAGCACCAGAAGCCGCCGGACGGCGAGGAAGCCGACGGCTGAGGGGCGACGATCGCCCGCGGCCGCCCGCTGCCCGGCCCGCGCGGTGATCGTCCGCCCTGTTTGTTCTCTGTTTGTACTCTTCGCCCGAATCGTGTAACCTGTCCGGATGGGCGAAGAGGTTTTCCAGTTCGGTGGACGTGTCGTGACGCTGGGCGAGGCGCTGGCGCTTGCCGGGGCCGCGGTCGCCCTGCTGCTCCTCGTCATGCTCCTGGTCGCCTGGCGGCGCGCCCTTGCCAGGGCCGACGAGGCTCTCGTCCGGGCCGACCGCGGCCAGGCCTTCGAAGGGCAGGTGGCGGAACTGGTGCGCGCCCAGACCGAGATGCAGGGCCGCATGCAGACCATGGCCGAACTCTTCGGCACGCGGCAGTCGGAGCTTGCCCGCGGCCTGACCGAGCGGCTCGACGGCTTCGGCCACCGTCTCGGCCAGACCATGGCAGAGACGACCCGCAACACTCAGGAGAACCTCTCCCGGCTGGCCGAGCGGCTGGCGGTGATCGACAAGGCGCAGCAGAACATCACCTCGCTGTCGAGCCAGGTGGTCGAGCTGCAGCACATCCTCGCCAACAAGCAGACCCGCGGCGCCTTCGGCGAAGCGAGGATGCAGGCGATCGTCCAGGACGGGTTGCCGAAGAACGCCTATGCCTTCCAGCCGACACTGTCGAACGGAACGCGGCCGGACTGCCTCGTGCTCTTTCCCAACGACGCGCCGGCGCTGGTGATCGACGCCAAGTTCCCGCTCGAGGCCTGGAACACGATCCGCAACTCGGACGATCCGGAGATGAGACGGGCGGCAGAGACCCGGTTCCGCCGCGACACCCAGAAGCACATCCAGGACATCGCCGAGCGCTACCACATTCCCGGCGAGACCCACGACACCGCCTTCATGTTCGTGCCCTCGGAATCGATCTTCGCCGACATCCACGAGCGTTTCGAGGACGTCGTCCAGAAGGCGCACCGGGCGCGGGTGGTGATCGTTTCGCCGTCGCTGCTGATGCTGTCGGTGCAGGTGGTGATGTCGCTCCTGCGCGATGCCAACATGCGCGAGCAGGCGCATGTCATCCAGCACGAGGTGATGCGGATGATGGAGGACGTCGCCCGCCTCGACGACCGGGTCCAGCGGCTGAAGGTCCATTTCGCCCAGGCCAGCAAGGACATCGAGCAGATCGAGGTCTCCAGCGGCAAGATCACCAAGCGCGGCGCCGGCATCCAGTCGGTCGAGATCGAGGTGGAGGAGAAGACGCAGAAGCGTCCTCCGGCAGCCAATTCAGACGGGCCGCCGGAGCTGCCTTTCCACGCCACAGGCGAGCGATAGCGCGATCAGAATCCCGTCAGAATCCCCGGCCGTGCTCGCCGAGGAAGGCCTTTTCCTCCTCGGTCGATTCGCGGCCCATCATTTCGTTGCGATGGGGGAAGCGCCCGAACTTGCGGATGATGTCGCGGTGCCTGGTGGCGAAGTCGAGACCGTTCCGCTTGCTCTCCGCCAGTTCTTCCGGCGCCGTCACCGCCATCTCGGCAAACAGCAACACGCAGCGATCCTGGTCCGCGATCAACTCGCTGTGCATGAAGGGCAGGCAGACGAAGGTCTGCTCGACGAGATAGAAGCGATCGAGACCGTCGATCAGTAGCGCGTCGGCGATCGCCCGCGCCTTGCGGTCCGAGGCAAAGGCATCTCCGGTCTCGCGGTAGATGTTGCGGGGGAACTGGTCGAGGAGAATGACCAGGCCGACCTGTTCTTCCCGCGAGAGCGCGTCGAGATCCCAGGCGACGGCCATGGCCTCGGCGATGAACGGCCCCCAGGTGTCGCGGATATGGGCGTCGGTCTCGTCCGAGCGCGTGAACCAGATCTCCGCCTTTTCCGGGTTGCGATCGGTCGGCGCGGCGAGAGGACCGAACCACCAGGCATGGATGTCGCGGAGCACAGGCTTGAGCGCGGATTGGGCTTCGAATGGCATCTCGGCGTCCTTCGGAAGTTGCGGCGTTTTCATCTCACCTTTGCGTTCTAGCCCACCCGGCGGCGACGGCAACTGTGTTGGACAGGATGCAAGCAACGCCCCGGGCGGCGAGCGGCATCCGATGCCGCCGGACAGGCTGGCGGGGTTTTTCACAAGCCTATGGACTCATGCGGCTTTCTGGTACGCTTTGCCGGTTCAATAGACCGGAGATTCCAGTGATGGGTGAGTCGGTCAAAGACGTTCTCGCGCGCCAGCAAATGACGCCCGAGCTCCAGCGGGACATCGAGCGGCAGGGTCTTGCCGTCCGCCTCGGGCAGGCGGTCATGCGCTGGGTCGAATACCAGAACCTCAAATACTCGCGTGTCGGCAACCCGCCGGTCTACGACACAAGGGCCTTTCCCTGGGCGGCCAAGGTCGAGGCGGCGGCGCCAGCGATCCGGGCCGAGCTCGACCGGCTGCTGGTCCGCCGCGAGGAGTTGCCCGGCTTCCACGAGATCGCCCGCGACGTCGAGGCGATTTCGGTCGATACGAACTGGCGCACCTTCATGCTGTGCGCCTATGGCCACGTCTCGGAGGAGGCGACGCGCCTGTGCCCCGAGACATGGCGGGCGCTCCAGTACATTCCCGGCCTCAAGGCGGCGATGTTCTCGATCTTCGAGCCGGGCAAGCACCTGCCGCCGCATCGCGGGCCCTATAACGGCGTGCTCCGCTTCCATCTCGGGCTGAAGGTGCCGAAGACCGGCGACGTCGCGATCCGCATCGCCGACCACATCTGCCACTGGGAAGAGGGCAAGGCGCTGATCTTCGACGATGCCTACCGCCACGAGGCGTGGAACTATTCGGACGAGGTCCGGGTCGTGCTCTTCGTCGACTTCGCCAAGCCCGAGCGGTTTCCCGGCAGCCTGCTGAACGGCGCCATGCTGTGGATCGCCCGGTGGACGCCCTTCATCCGCGAAGGCTATGCCGCCCAGAAGCGCTGGGAACGGATCTTCTTCGGCCGCGGCAAGACCGTCGGCTGAGCGCAGGTGGTGCCGGCCGCCCGATCAGGCGACCGCTGCCTCGCCGCCGAGGAGTTGTTCAATCGTATCGTGGTCCGGCGCGTCGATCCGGCCGCGGCCGACCGCGGCCTGCACGGCGGACAGGATACGCCTGGTGACGTTCCGGGCGACCGGCAGATGGCCGGAGATGATGGCGGTCGGATCGAGACGTTCAATGTCGGAGAGGATCCGGCCGAAAGCCTGCGGGTCGGATATCCCGAGCCAAGGAGCGTCGATCGCGGACCAGGTTGCCATTCCGTCGTTGAGCGCCTGGACCGGGATCGCGGCGGCCTCCTCGGCCGGCTCCGCCATCAGGGCGCCGAAGGCATCGGCGCTGAACAGCACGCGGGTCCTGGTGTCGAAGAACCCAACCGTCTCCGGCGCATCGTAATAGGCCGGCCGAAGCGGGACGAGCGTACGGTCGCCCGCATCGATCGAGGCGCCGGGCTCGAGGAGATGCACCCGCGATACGTCGAATTCGCGGAGCATCATCTTGGCCATGCCGAGGAAGTTCGTGACGATCCGGGCGTTCGGCGCCAGCGCCATCACCTCCGGGAGGTTGCCGAGATGGTCCGCATCCATGTGGCTCAGCCAGATCCAGCGGATATCGGTCGGGTCTATGGCCTCTTCCAGCGCCTTGAGGAATTTGGCCTTGAGCATCGTCAGCCCGGTGTCGACGAGCACCGGCTGGGCGGCGTGGATGACGTGAGCATTGACCGGCAGAACGCCGAGGCCGGGCAAGGGCGAGAACGAGACGAGGCTGGTTGTGTCCGGCGCGACCTTGCGCGGACCGACCATGATGGGGGCTTCCATTGCGGCTCTCCTTGCAAGCGAATGACAGAGGGATTAATTTCAAAGTACATTGGCGTGTATCGAAATTGGAAACCGGAGTCAATATGAATGCACAGTATTGTGTAATGAAAGATCGACATGGCCCGTAGCTACAAGCTGAAGAAGCGCGCGGAGCAGCAGGAAGCGACGCGCCTCAAGATCGTCGAAGCGGCCGTGGAGCTGCATGGGACCGTCGGTCCGGCGGCAACGACGGTCAGCTTGCTGGCCGATCGCGCCGGGGTCCAGCGTCACACCGTCTATGCGCATTTTCCCGACGAGGGCAGTCTGCTGCTCGCCTGCTCGGGTCTTGCCCAGGAGCGCGACCCGATGCCGGACGCGACACCCTGGCGTGACATTGCAGATCGGGGCGAACGAATCCGGACAGGGCTGACAGCGATCTACCGCTGGTACGAGCGCAACGCCGGACTGACGGCGAACGTGGTGCGCGATGCCGAATACCACCAGCCGACCAAAGATATCGTGGCCTTCAGGATCGCGCCCCGGATTGCGGCCTATCGCGATATTCTCGGTGAAGGCCTGGACGAAGAGGGGCAGATCGCCCTCGGCCTTGCTCTCGACTTCGGCACCTGGAGAAACCTCGCCCGCAGTGGCGGGCTCGATGCAAAACGGTCGGCCGGCCTGATGGCGAAGGTGGTGTCCTGTGTCGGGAGAGGCGCCTGACCCCATTGGTCGCGGACGCCGGCATGGCTAGATAGGGGCCATGCAAGCCTTTGCCGACTTCCTCGAACGGCTGGTCCTGACCCCGCAGCGGAACGTCAAGCTGCGGCTGATGGTCGATTATTTCCGGTCCGTCGCCGACCCAGACCGCGGCTATGCGCTGGCGGCGCTGACCGGCGACCTGTCGATCCCGTCGGTCAAGCCGGCGATGCTGCGCGCCCTTGTCGCCGACCGGGTCGACGAGGTGCTCTTCGCCTATTCCTACGACTATGTCGGCGATCTCGCCGAGACGATCTCGCTGGTCTGGCCGGCGCGGCCTGGCGCCAACCGGCCGCCGACGCTCGGCGAGGCAGTCGAGCGGCTTATGGTCGCCTCGCGGAGCGACGGGCCGCGGATCGTGGAGGCGATGCTCGACGGGCTCGATGCGAGCGGCCGCTGGGCGCTGATCAAGCTCGTTACCGGCGGCCTGCGGATCGGCGTCTCGGCGCGGCTTGCGAAACAGGCGCTGGCCGAGCTCGGCGACAAGCCGGTCAACGAGATCGAGGAAGTCTGGCCGGGGCTCACGCCGCCCTTCGCGCCGCTTTTCGCCTGGCTGGAGGGACGCGCCGAGCGCCCACGCGCGACCATCCCGGCGCCCTTCCGCCCGGTGATGCTGAGCCATCCGCTCGGCGACGACGACCTGACCATGATTACGCCGCACGACTATGCGGCGGAATGGAAGTGGGACGGCATCCGTGTCCAGGCGGTCAGCGAGGGCGACGTCGCGCGTCTCTATACGCGGACCGGCGACGACATCTCCGCCGCCTTTCCCGATGTCGTCGCGGCACTCGATTTCGGGGGCGCCCTTGACGGCGAATTGCTGATTGGGCGGCGCGATGACACGGGCTTCGCCACCGGCTCTTTCTCCGAACTGCAGCAGCGCCTCAACCGCAAG
>JAGRKY010000480.1 GCA_020442095.1 Bauldia sp. | reverse complement strand
AGGCGCGACAGGATATCCCGGCCGAGATGGTCGGTGCCGAGGATATGCCCCGCCGTTCCAGGGGGCAGCAGGCGATTGGCCGGGTCGGTCACCGCCGGATCGTCGAGCGGCAGGACGGGCGCCAGCAGTGCGAGAATGACGATCGCGGCAAGGACGGCGAGGCCGAGGGCGGCCAGCCGGTTGTTGGCGAAGAGCCGGAAGGTGCCGGGCCGCGCGCTGGCACCGGCCGGCTTCGCCGTGGCGGTTCCGGTCGCCGCGGTCATGACTTCAGCCTCGGGTCGAGGAGGGTCTGGATGATGTCGGCGATGAGGTTGATCAGCACATAGGTCACCGCCAGCAGCAGCACGCCGCCCTGGACCAGCAGGATGTCGCGGGTCGAGATCGCGCCGACCAGCATCCGGCCGATGCCGGGCCACTGGAACACGGTCTCGATATAGACGGCGCCGCCGATCACCAGGCCGGCCTGCACGCCGATCAGCGGAATGACGGTGACCAGGGCCGACTTGAAGGCGTGGCGGTAGATGACGCGGCCCTCGGTCAGTCCCTTGGCGCGGGCGGTGCGGATATAGTCCTGGCGGAGCACCTCCAGCATCGCCGTCCGGGTCAGCCGGGCGATGACGCCGGTTGCGACCACCGCCAGGGTCACCGCTGGCAGCACGAGGTGGTTGAGCAGGTCGAGGATGCCGCCGCCGCCATAGGCGAGATACATGCCGCTCGGCGGGAAGATCGGCCAGGCGACCGCGAACAGCATGATGAGCAGGAGGCCCAGCCAGAAGGAGGGCGTCGAGATGCCGATCAGCACCACGAAGGTGACGATTCGATCCGTCCAGCCGAACTGCCGGACGGCCGAGACGATGCCGGCGAGCAGGCCGAAGATCGAACACAGCACCAGCGACGTGCCGGCGAGGATCGCGGTGGCGGAAAAACGCTCGAAAATCTCGTCGACGACCGGGCGCTTGAGGCTGTAGCTGCGACCGAGGTCGCCGTGCAGCAGGTTGCCGAGCCAGTGGAGATATTGCTGGGGCAGCGGCTGGTCGAGGCCAAGTTCCGCGTTGAGCTTGGCGACCGATTCGGCCGATGCGAGAGGGCCGAGGATGGCCACCGCCGTGCCGCCGGGAATCAGCGCGATCATCAGGAAGACGATGATGGTCAGCCCGATGAGGATCGGGATCAGGGCCAGCAGGCGCTTGAGGATATACGCGCCCATCGTCGGTCAGGCCACGTTTCGCGCGAGCTTCTTCGGTGCGATCATGGCGTAGCTTCGGCGCACGAGATTGGCGACCTGGTCCCAGTCGGGATCGGTGTCGAGCCGGATGCCGACCCAACCCTTGTGGCCGACATAGGGGGGCTTGAAGAAGGATGCTCCGTCAGCCTGGATCAGGACGGTCTGCATTCCGGCGGGTACCTTCAGCCAGACCGACGGTCGGCCGTCGCCCGTCTTGAGCATCGCGAATATCCGGTCGCCGACCCGGAATGTCGGATCGCCCCATGCCTCCTTCTCCGTCGCCTCGGGCAGGCAGAGGCAAACCTCGCGGAGGCGATCGAGGGGCGATCCGGTCTTGGTCAAGGCTTGGCCACGTCCCTGAGGATCAGGAAGAAGGACGGCTGCAGGGAGAAGCCCTCGACCGCCGCGGTCGACACCGCATTCTGTTTCCAGTTGGCGATGAAGGCCCAGGGGGCATCCTCCCGCACGATCGTCTGCATCTCCTTGTAGAGCTTCGCGCGCTCGGCTTGGTCGGTCGAGGTCCGCGCCTTCTCGAGAAGCTCGTCGACCTTCGGGTTGGAATAGTAGCCCGAGTTGAAGCCGCCCTTGTCGGGGAAGGCGTCGGTACGGAGCGCCAGGAAGGGCAGGGTGTCCGGATCGTTGGTCATCCACGCCAT
>JAGRKY010000479.1 GCA_020442095.1 Bauldia sp. | reverse complement strand
GCATGTAGTCGATATGCTCCTGGCTGACCTGATCGAGGATCTTGGTCTTGGCGACCGCCGGTGCGATGGCGTTGACCGCGATGTCGTAGCTGGCGGTTTCCTTACCGAGCGACTTGGTCATGCCGATGACGCCGGCCTTGGAAGCCGAATAGGCGGCCGCGTTGGGATTGCCTTCCTTGCCGGCGATCGAGGCGATGCTGGCGATCCGGCCGTAGTTCCGCTCCATCATCCCCGGCAGCAGCGCCTTGCAGCAATGGAACGGTCCGCTGAGGTTGACCTGAAGAACCTCGGCCCAGTGCTCCGGCGTATATTCCCACAGCTTCTCGGACCGGCCCGCGATCCCGGCGCTGTTCACCAGGATGTCGACCTTGCCGAATTTCGCGAGTGTCGCTTCGCGGGCCTCGACCACGGCGTCGTAGTTGCCGACATTGACCCCGACGCCGATCGCCCTGCCATCCGGCGAGACTTCGCGCGCGGTCGCCTCGGCGAGATTGCCGTCGAGGTCCCAGATCGCGACCTCCGCGCCATTGTCGACCAGACGCTCGACCACGGCCCGTCCGATGCCTTGCGCGCCTCCCGTCACCACGGCCGACCGGCCGGAAAAATCGAATGTTATCGGCATAAAACCCCGTTTCCTCTTTTTTGATTTTGGGCTGATCGACTGCGTGTTGGTCGGGACGCGCTGTGGCCCCGGCGCCGAAAATGCTCCAAAGCGGTGACCAAGGGCAAGGACTAGCTTCGCCGGCGACGATATTTCATCGGCGAAGCGGACGAGCCCGGGCCTGGAAAGCGACGGCGGCCGTCGTCAGGCCGGCGTGTCGGCGGGGGACTTTTCCTCGAGCTCCTTGTCGTCGCCATTCGCGGCGGCACCAAGGTTGCGCTCGACCTGCCGAAGCAATTTCCTCAACCGTTTCCGGTCCTTGTCGTCGATGCCGGCAAGCGCATCCTTCTCGATCCGCTTCCACACCTTGTCGATCGACGAAATCGCCTTCTGGCCGCGCTCGGTCAGGAAGACCATCGCCTGGCGGCCGTCCCCCTTCGAGGCGCGGCGCTCGACGTAGTCCTGCGCCGCCAGCCGGCTGATCATCTTGGTCACCGTCGGCGGCTGCACCCCGAGGACGCTGGCAAGGTCGCTCATCGACTGGCCATCCTTGGCCTCGAGAGCCTTGAGCAGGTTTTCCTGGCCGGAATGCAGCTCGATACGCGACAGCCGGCTTCCCGCGCGCACCCGGTAGATGTGCGCCGCCTGGGCAAGTCTGAAAGTCACGGTACGACGATGATCGAAACCCATGTTTATGCGTCTAAGTGAAAATGATGTCGGTTCGATGACGCTTGGCTTGCATGATTCCGTCAGAACACGCTCATCGTCGCCGAGACCTTCTCGAGGAAGGCCTCCCGCGTCGCGGCCGTGTTGCGGTTCATGTCATAGAGCGGAAGGTAGACCGTGCGCGCGGTGGGGTGGATCACCGCCCGGACGGCGCGTTTGACCACCTTGCGCGGCGGATCGCCGACCAGCATGGCCCGCCAGCGGCTGCCGCCATAGGTCACCACCGCGCCGAGCTTGCGGATATTGTGGAGCGACGGGCGCACCTTGCCGTCGACCAGCTTGAACGACACGCCCGGCAGGAAGACCCGGTCGAAGAAGCCCTTGAGAATGGCCGGATACCCGAAGTTCCAGACCGGATGGACGAGGACCAGCGCATCGGCGGCGAGCAGCCGGTCGACATAGCTCTGGACCGGATTCCGGCAGATGGCCTCGTCGTGGTAATTGAGCCGCTCTTCCCGCGACAGCACCGGGTTGAAGCCTTCGCCATAGAGATCGCAATCGTCGACCGAATGCCCGGCCTGCTTCAGCCCCTTGAGCACCTCCTCGTGGGTGGCGGCGTTGAAGCTGGTCTCGACCGGATGGGCGAAGACGACCAGGACCCTCATCGCCCGTCCCCACCGAAAGCCACCGGCGACGCCGGCCCACCGTCAGTCATTTCCATCGCAGTCCTTCCGGTTAGCTCCGAGACAGGCATCAGGCGGCTCAGCTCGTCGCCCTCAGGCCGGGAAACAGGAAAACCTTGTTCGATTTCCAGTCGAAGTCGGGATTTTCCCAGGCAACCATCTTGCCGGGGTTGAGCAGCCCCTTCGGATCGGCCTCGTGCTTGAAGGCGAGCTGGATCTCGTCGGTCTGCTTCATCCCGCCTTCCTCCAGCGTGTAGCGGTGCGGATTGAAGATTGCGCAGTCATTCTCCTCGTGGATCGCCATGATCTCGTCGAGCCGCTCGTCGCTGGTATAGCGGACGATCGGCAAGCCGGTGCAGGCGACATTGCCGTCGAAGCGGATGAATTCGAGATGGCCGGGAACTTCGTCGCCGAAGATTTCCGTCATCCGGCCAACCTTCGCGACATGCTCCGGGAAGGGATAGAGCACCTGGAGATAGGTGATCGTCGGGTCGACCCTTAGCCCCCTCAGCGTCGTGTGGTTCCAGGTCATCTCGTAGACCGGCGGCAGGCCCTTCTTGTCCTCCGCGCTCACGGTATCGGAGCGGTAGCGGATCTCGGCCTTTTCGCGGGCGGCGAGCGCCAGGAAAGGATCGACCGCATGCGGCGCGATCATCAGCAGCACCACCGAATCCGTCTTGTTCAGGAACTTCTGGTGGCGAAGGAAATAGTCGTGCGGTACGGGCGCCGCGACCGCGGCGATCTCCTTGAACAGCAGACCGTCCGAATTGGCGAGCAGGTTGGCGAAATTGACCGCGCGCATGTAGTCGTCGAAACCGACGATGACGTCGACCCAGTCATAGGC
>JAGRKY010000478.1 GCA_020442095.1 Bauldia sp. | reverse complement strand
AGAAGATGCTCTCGGCATGGAAAAGGCTGAGAAGCGCGCCGGCCGCCAGATTCGCGAGGACGAAGGAAATCGAGCCCCCGAGCAGCATGCGCCCGTAGTCGAGGCCGAAGCGGCGGACGCCGGTCAGCGCCAGCGCCTCCGCGGCCGGCAAGGCAAGTTGCCAGAGGGTGAAGGCGGCGCCGGTGATGAGGAGCAACGGCCAGTAGGTCGAGGCCGTCCAGGCGAACAGGAAGACGATCGCGGCCGGCGCCAGGAACAGCCGCGCCGCGAAGCGCCGCGTCGGGGTCTTGTCGGCGATGTAGCCGCCGAGCGGCGCCAGCGAGACGCGGACCGCGAGCGGGATCGCGATGACGCTGGCGATCTCGACATCGCTGAGGCCCCGCCCGTGGAGCCACACCGGAAACCACGGCAGCACCACGCCAGGATTGAGGAAATAGCCGCCGAAAAAGGCCGAGACCCGCAGGACGAAATGCGGGGGCGCGGCAGCCGGGCCCGGATCGGATGTCATTGGTTCGAGAACGCGAAGAGAGAAGGAGTCGGGGGAAGGCAGTCCCGACTCGGGTACCAAAGGTAGTGGCAATGGTAGCCGCGATTATCGGGCGTGGCGAGCCCGGTCAGCTCCGGCCGAGCGCGTCCGCGAGCACCGCCTCGTCGATATTGCCGCCGGAGAGGACCACCACCACGGTGCGCCCGGCACAGTCGACGCGGCCCGAAAGCAGCGCCGCGAGCGCCACCGCGCCCCCAGGCTCGACCACCAGCTTCAGCTCGCGGAAGGCGTAGGCGACCGCCGCGAGCGCCTCTGCGTCGTCGACCGCCTCGCCCGCGGCGGCGTTGCCCCGGTTGATGGCGAAGCCGATCGGCCCCGGCGACGTCGCCATCAGCGCATCGCAGACCGAGCCGACCGTCCCCGAATTGGCGCAGAGCCGGCCTTCGCGCAGCGAACGGCCGTAGTCGTCGAAGTCGCGCGGCTCGACGAGCACGACACGGCAATCCGGAAACCGGCTGCGCATCGCCAGCCCGACCCCCGCCGACAGCCCGCCACCGCTGCAGGGCACGACCACCGCGTCGGCAACGAGGCCGCGCGCCTCCATCTCCCGTGCGATCTCGAGGCCCGACGTCCCCTGCCCCGCGATCACATAGGGGTTGTCATAGGGATGGATCAGGATCGCCCCGGTCTCCGCGATCAGCCTCGCGGCGATCGCGTCGCGATCCTCCGTCGCGCGATCATAGGTGACGACCGTCGCGCCGCTCCGCTCCGTCCGGCTGCGCTTGATCGCCGGGGCGTCGGCCGGCATCACGATGGTCGCCGCGACGCCGAACAGCCGTGCCGCCTCGGCGACGCCCTGGGCATGGTTCCCCGACGACATGGCGACCACGCCGCGCGCCCGGGCCGTGTCGTCAAGCGCCGCGATGGCGTTGCAGGCGCCGCGGAACTTGAACGAGCCGGTACGCTGCAGGGTCTCGCATTTCAGCAGGATGCGGCCGCCAAGCTGCTCGTTGAGCAGGGCGCTTTCGATCAGCGGCGTGACTTGCGCATGCCCGGCGATACGTCCGGCAGCGGCATGGATATCGTCGACGGTCGGCGGAGACGGTTCACTCATTCCGCGGCGCGTATCAGTGCGCCGCCGCCTCCGCAAGCTCCGGGACGGGAAAATCGAGTCCCTGGGCCGAAACCACGTTGTCGAGGAACTGGTAGGCGCAGGCCTGCCAGCTGTGGCGCAGCGCGAATTGCCGGCAGTGCTCGCGGGAAATCGACAGCGCCTCGCGGGCGGCCCTGGCGAGGTCCTCGTCAAGCACGCCGACGCCGGAATCGCCGATGACGTCGGCCGGGCCGGGCACCGGGAAGGCGGCGACCGGAAGCCCCGAGGCAAGCGCCTCGAGAAGCACGATGCCATAGGTGTCGGTACGGCTCGGGAAAACGAAGACGTCGGCCCGGGCATAGGCGCCCGCCAGGTCTTCCCCGGTCAGCGTGCCGGCGAAATCGACGTCCGGATAGGCCTTGCGCAATTCGGCCATCGCCGGACCGTCGCCGACCACGCGCTTGATCCCGGGAAGGTCGAGATCGAGGAAGGCGCGGATATTCTTCTCGACCGACACCCGGCCGACGAAGAGGAAGACCGGCCGGACGTCGCCGGGCGACCTGAGCTCCGGCCGCGGCCGGAAAAGCTCGGCATCGACGCCCCGCGACCAGCGCAGCAGATTCTTGAAGCCGCGGCTGGCAAGCTCGGTCTCGAGAGTCTGGGTCGCCACCATGCAGCCGCGGCCGGCATTGTGGAACCGTCGCAGCACCGCGTAGCTGACCTTCGGCGGGATCGGCATCCGCGCGGCGATATATTCGGGAAAGCGGGTATGAAAGGAGGTGGTGAAGGGACGGCCCGTGGAGATGCACCAGCGCCGGATCGCAAAGCCGATCGGCCCCTCGGTGGCGATATGCACCGCGTCCGGCTGCGCCGCGGCGGCCTTGGCGGCGATCTTGCCCGGCAGCGCCAGCGCCAGCCGGATCTCCGGATAGGTCGGCATCGCCATGGTGCGGAAATCGCCCGGCGCCAGCATCGTCACCTCGATGCCGATCGCCCGCAACTCCTCGCCGACCCGCTCCAGCGTGCGGACGACACCGTTGACCTGCGGCCGCCAGGCGTCCGTCGCGATAAGCAGCTTCACTCGGCCGCCTCGGCGACGATGCGATCCTCCTCGGCCTCCTCGACCTCGTCGCGCCCGTCATCCGCCTGTCCGTCGCGGAACTCGGTCCAGCGGATGATCTCCAGCCGGCCGTCGTGATGTTCGACGACGGCGGTGCAGCTCTCCACCCAGTCGCCGGTATTGACGTATTGGAAGCCGCCCATGTCGTCGATGCGGGCGTGGTGGATATGGCCGCAGACGACGCCGTCGGCGCCTATCCGGCGCGCTTCCTTGGCCAGCGCATCCTCGAAGGCGCCGATATAGTTCACGGCATTCTTGACCTTGAGCTTCAGCCAGGCCGAGAGCGACCAGTAGCCGAGGCCGAGACGCCGGCGCACCCGGTTGAAGGAGGTGTTGAGGGCGAGCACTGTCGAATAGGCGCCGGCGCCGAGATGGGCGAGCCAGCGCGCATGCCGCACGACGACGTCGAAGTCGTCGCCGTGGATGATCAGCAGCTTCCGGCCGTCGGCGGTTTCGTGCAGGGCGCGGTCCATCACCTCGACGCCGCCGAAATGGGTGCCGACATAGTCGCGCAGGAAATCGTCGTGGTTGCCGGGGACGTAGATGATCCGCGAGCCCTTGCGCCCCTTGCGCAGGAGCTTCTGGACGACGTCATTGTGGGTCTGCGGCCAGTACCAGCCGCGCTTCAGCCGCCAGCCGTCGACGATGTCGCCGACCAGATAGATCGTCTCGGCGTCGTGAAAGCGCAGGAAGTCGAGCAACAGCGCCGCCTGGCAGCCCTTGCAGCCGAGATGTACGTCGGAAATGAACAGCGTCCGGAAGTGCTGGGGACCGGATGGCGCAAGCATTGCGGAAAGCTCCGCTTTTTTGTCTGACCTGCGCGGTAGGTAGCTGATTCGAAAGACAGTTCTGTGACGTATTGCTGAAGGCGTCGCGACAAATATTAACGATACCGGCGCGAATACCCCGATCGACCGGCTACTCCCGGTAACGGGCTGCTGTTTCAGCGTAGTGATCTGGAAAAACGCTTCGATCCACTTGCCGTCAAACCAGAAGCGGCATCATCACCGTCGCGAGGCTGAGGACGAGGAAGAAGCCCGCCA
>JAGRKY010000477.1 GCA_020442095.1 Bauldia sp. | reverse complement strand
CCGCTCATCCCCGCGAAAGCGGGGATCCAGGTCCCTTCTCTCGATATCAGTCGCTTCGGCCGTCTCGCCCCCCCGCCGGAGCTCACCCCCCCGGGCGGCCCGGAGGTCGGACCCGAGGGCGGGAATGAGGGGTTGGTGCGCGAGGCGGACAGCACCCCTCGAAGGATCGGGGGAGCCCCTCCGCCGGCCAAAAGAGAAGCCCCCGCCCGTTTCCGGGCGAGAGCTTCGAGGTGGCGCGCGCCAGCGGCCGCCGGGGAGGAAGACGACGACCGCAAGCGGCCCGCGCGATATGCCAGGGAGGCGGGAAGGGAAAGCGCGACCGTCATGCCGCGCGCCCTTCCCGGATCATGCCCGCAAGATAGGCGACGGCCGTCACGCTGTCAAGATTTTATTCCTAACACAAGCGTGACAAGGCACCGATGATCGAAGGGCAGCGGCGCTGAGCGGGCGGCGGCAGCCCTGGTCAGTTCTTGAAATGCGGGCTGCCTTCGCCGGTCTGGGCGAAGTCGGTCCACGACTTCCCCTCGGCGTAGAAATCGACCATCGCGTCGCCGGCCGCGTTGTAGGAGCATTGGAAGTCCTCGCCGCCCGTTTCGAGGGCGATGGTGCCGTTGACCGCATGGGTGCCGTCGGTGCGCTGCCCCTCGTATTTGGTCTCGGTCTCGGCATCGAAGACCTGGAAGAAGCCCTGCGCGGCGACGGCGCAATCCTCCTGCATATAGTCCGGCGACTGGGCATGGGCGACGCCGGCCAGCGGCGCCGCGCAGACCATCGCCACGAGAACCGATCTCTTCATCTCACTCTCCAAGCGCATGTGACGCCGCCGAAGGCGGGCGCCGATGATCCCGGCGCCGGCACGGACCCTCGCCGCGCCGGCGCCCGCCGTCACGGGGGTCAGGCGCGTTTTATGAGGCTTATGATCAGCAGCACGATCACCGCGCCGATCACCGCCGCGATGATCGCACCGATGATGCCGCCGCCGAGGCTGACGCCGAGCGCGGGCAGGAGCCATCCCGCCACGATCGCGCCGATGATCCCGAGGATGACGTTGCCGACCAGGCCGAATCCGCCGCCCCGGACGATCAGGCTCGCCAGCCACCCGGCTACGCCGCCAACAATGATCCAGACGATCACCGATACGATCATGCTGCTTCCCGTCGCATCTTCCATTGCCGCCTCCTCGGTTGCCAACCAGATACATGAAGCGAACGCGCAACGCCGTCCGCCTTACCTCACATGATGGTCATCGACAGCTGGTAGTGGACCGTCTGGCCGCTGTCCTTGTCGTTGCCCATCAGGTAGACGCGGATGGTGTAGTCGCCGTCCTTGGGCAGCTTGAGGCCGATCGCGTCATTGCCGTCCCTGGAGCCGATGAAGATGGCCTCGCCGTTGCTGCCGGGCGGCAGGATGTTGAAGTAGCAGGTGCCCTCGGTGATCAGCGAGACCGACATCTCCTGGCCGGCGCGCGCGCCGAGCAGGTAGTCGTGGTAGCCGTCGCCGGTCACCTTGCCCCTCTTCGAGGCGTTGTCGTTGCCGGCCTCGAACTCGACACGGGTGGTCTTGCTGCCCTCGTCGGCCGCACCGGCCATCGCGCCGCCGCCGTCGTCCATCCCCTCGACGACGCTCATGTCGCCGACCGTCCCGTCGTTGTAGCCGATGCACTTCCACACGGTGCCGCCGGCATCGCGGAGCATGACAAGCGTGCCGGCTTCGGAAAAGTCGGAGCTGACGACCTGACCCGACTGTCCGTCCGGTCCGCCGACCTTCTTCAGTTGGGCGATGCAGCCGTCGATGGCGGCCTGCTCGTCGGCCAGAGCCGGCCCGGCGAAAAGGGCCAGTCCGGCCACGAGAAACGCAAATGCCTTGGTCTTCACGTCAGTCTCCTCTGCTGGTCAGGCCCCCGCTGCCCGATCCCCGATCCTAGGCGGCCTCGTTGCCGTCGGCCATCACCACGAAATCCTCGCCGGTGCGGGTGTCGCGGTCGAGCGGCAGGTCGACGGTAACCATCGTCGTTCCCGGATACATCCGCGTCCGGATCGCCTCGACCACGTCATGCGAGCCGCGAATCCGCTTGATCGTCGCCAGCTCGGTGAGCTCCACCTCGCGCTCCTCGTCATGGTAGTAGCGGATCGAGCGCCAGCGCACCTGCTTCTTGGCCGCGTCGAACAGCGAGAGGATGAAGACGTGATTGCCGAGCGGCACGCCGCCGTCCTCGATCGTCGCCTTGCCGTCGGCCACCACCTCGCCATTGTCGAGCACCAGGATCCGCTCCTCGGCGCCCGATACGATGATCGAGGTGACCGAAGGCTTCGCCGACAGGCCGGCGCCCGGCGGACCCGACATCTTGTTCTGGACGCTCGCCACCGCCTTTTCGAACTCCTCCTCCGCGTCGGCGGAGAGGATCCAGCCGGGATGAACGACCCCGTTCGGATAGGTCGCCGCATTGGCGATGATCACCGGCGTCCCGATCTGGGTGATGCCGAAGAGCTTCGCCGAGAAGTCGAGCGGCAGCCGGACGCAGCCATGCGAGGCGGGAT
>JAGRKY010000476.1 GCA_020442095.1 Bauldia sp. | reverse complement strand
GCCATTGCGGATGAACTTGGTCAGCAGTCCGGCAAGCAGCCGCATCCCGATGTCCGACACTCCGATCGAGAAACCGCGGACGAGACCGACCCCGATTCCGCCGCTTCAACCTAGTGGCCGTCCACGGCCGGTGCAATGCGAGGCTACTTTTCGTCGGCAGGACAGACCGCATCATCCGCCGGGCCTGTGTCGGCGATCGGGGTGATCATCGTCCGCTGGACGGCGATGATCTCCAGGATCAGCTTTCGCTCGATTGCCTCCGCGAATTTGTCGCGACTCCGGACGACGACGACGAAAGCGTCCGGGCCGCCGATCACGCAATCGCGGTAGTAATCGTCGAGGCCGGCGAGAGTGTAGGCCCCCTGGCCCCAGCGCGTTCTGATCATGATCGGCAGTCCGTTGATGGTGATGCCGCGCGACAGGGCGGCGCTCCTTTCCGGTTCCACGGGCGGACCCATGTTGTTGGGCCCGTCGCCGGAAATGTCGATGACCCATCGATCGCTGGTGAACGCGCTTTGCGACAGCAAAGCGGTGGAATAGGCGAGCGCCTGCGCGATCGAGGTGCCGAAGAAGCGATTCAAAGGGGCGGCGGCCAATCTGGCCGCAAGCTGGTTGGAGCTGTCTGCGCCGTCGACGACGGTCCAGGGGACGACGACGATCTGGTTCTCGGGATCACCCCATTCGACGTAGGAAACGGCAATTCGCCGCCGTGCCCCGGACATGATCGCCGCGATCACGGCAGGCGAGCGGAACGCGGCGGCGTAGCCGTTCCGCTGGAGTTTCTGTTCGTAGATGTCCATCGACGAGGAAGCGTCTACGGCGAGGACGAGCTTCAGATCGACGGGGACCTCGCCTGCCGACATCGCGTCGCGCGGCAGCAGTGCGTAGAGAAGCACAACCGCCGTGACGCCTGCCCGCGCCCCTCGGATCATCGGTCGCTTCCGTTATCTAAGGAACAGGTAGACGGGGGCTCCGAGCGCCTCGGCGATCGCGATCCGGGCTGTCCTGCCGAGCTCGCGCCTGCCGCTCTCCTGCGCCTTGATGTCGGAGATGCTGATCTTGGCTCTGATCGACAATTCGTCGATGCCGATCCCGCACCATCGCCGAAGCTCGCCAACGGGCTCGATCCCTTGCGCGATGGCGTCGCCGACGACGGCATAGGCCTCGTCTTCGCCAAGGATTCCAAACACCGACTTCGCCGCCGGGCATGGGACTGTTGCCGGAAGCCAGGCCGGCCCGGCCATGGTCATGTCGCCAGGGGCCAGATCTTTCGCGGAGCGGTACAGGGGATGCCCGTCCAGCGCCCATTGCGACAGGCCATCGGCGCGCGTTATCACCGACCAACCGTCATAGTTGTCGCAGGCGCAGGGAGTCGTGGTGCTCGACAGCGGCGGCCAGGCAGCGGCGCACCGCCCGAGGCAGCGAGGTTGATACCTTCCGTCGTCCCGATACGTGTAGAGCGTCATTCCGGCTTCGTCGACGAAGATCCAGCCGGCGCCGGTGGCGGCGCGGGTGATCTTCGGGCAGCGCTGGTCGCCGAGCGCGCTGGCCGACGTCACAAGGCTGGTGATGATCACCAGGGCAAAACGTATGTGCATGGCCTCACCTCCGTTGCGGTAGTGCCTCCTCTGGTCGCGAGTCGTTCCTCTCATTCCAGCAATAGATAGACCGGGGCCCCAAGTGCCTGGCTGATCGCTAACCTGGCGGCCGCACCGAGGTCGCGCTTGCCGCTTTCCTGCGCCCTGATGTCCGAGACGCTGATCTTGGCTCTGATCGACAATTCGTCGATGCCGATCCCGCACCATCGCCGAAGCTCGCCAACGGGCTCGATCCCTTTCGCGATGGCGCCACCGACAACCGCATAGGCTTCGTCTTCGCTGAGAGTTCCAAAACGCGATTTCGCCGCGGGGCAGGGGACCCCGGCCGGTGCCCAGGCCGGTCCTGCGGACGTCATCTCGCCGGGAGCCAGGTCCATCGCGGAGCGGTACATCGGACGTCCATCGAGTGCCCATTGGGACCGGCCGTCGGAACGCACAATGATCGACCAATTGTGGTTGGCTTCGTCGCAGGCGATCAATCCGGCGGCGTCGAAAGGCGGCCACTGCGCGGCGCAGCTTCCAAGACAATGGGGTCGATATCGCTCGTCGTCGCGAAATGAGTAGAGGGTCATCCCGCCTTCATCGACAAAGATCCTGCCGACTGCCGTGCTGCGTTGAGTGACGTCCGGGCACGGCGAAAGGGCAAGCGACTCGCCGGAAAAGACGAAGCTGACAACGATCGCGATGACGGAACCTGTGCGCACGGCCAAACCCTCTCGAATTCGCCAGGCACGTCTTTGCTTCTCGCCGAAGAGGCAAATCTACAGGGGTCGCTGATCGCCAAACTACACGAGTCTTGAGGCCAAAGCGATAATGTTGGCGCGGGCGACCGCGCACGCGGCGATTGTTCCATCGCTGACCGAGCCGTTATGCTCCCACCCCCGCTCACGCTCACTGGATGCAGCCATGCCGACCTATGCCGATCTCGGTCCCTATTCCGACCTGGTGGATGCCTGCCGCGCGCTTGGCCCGGTCTTCCCCGAAACCTTCGTCACAACCGATGAGGTGAGGGCGACGCTTCGCTTCACCGTCGGCGACGAACAGCCCGGCGAAGCGACAACCGCCGATCGCTGGGAGGCCGATGGTGTCGAAGGCGAGGAGGTGACCTGGTCCGTGGGCTACGGGCCGCCGACCCGCGCGCTCCTGCTGAAACCCGCCGGGGCGAAGGGGCAGCTGCCGGGCATCGTCGCGCTCTACGACCACGGGCATTTCAAGCTCTACGGCAAGGAGAAGATCGCCGATGGTCGCGGCGGGCCGGTCGCGGCGGTCCGGCCGTTCCGCGAGACCTATTACGGCGGTCGCGCCTTCGCCAATGACTATGCCCGGGCGGGCTTTGCCGTGCTCGTCCACGATACCTTCCTCTGGGGCGCCCGCAAGTTCCCGCTCGAGGCGATGCCGGAAATGGATCGCGATCTCGCCGATTCCGTCGGAGCGGCCCTCGGCCATGGCGCGATCGCGCCGGAGGTGCTGCGCTACAACGGCGCCGCCTATCTCCACGAGCACCAGATCGCCAAATATTGCGGCCTTCTCGGCACCAGCTATGCGGCGGTCACCGCCTACGAGGATCGCGTCGCGCTGAACTATCTGGCCGGACGGGACGACGTCGATTCGGCCCGCATCGGATGTGTCGGCTTCTCCGGCGGCGGCCTGCGCGCCGCGTTGCTCGGCGCCACCGCCGACAATCTTGCCGCGCGGGTCGTTGCCGGGATGATGTCGACCTACGAGCCGATGCTTTCCCGCCATGTGGTGCCGCATAACTGGATGCTGTTCACGGGTGGCTGGGGCCAGATCGGCGACTTTCCCGGGATCGCCGCCTGCGCGGCGCCGAAGCCGCTCCTCGTCAACTATGCGCTGGGCGATGAGATGTTCCCCGAAGCCGGCATGCGCGATGCCGACGCGATGATCCGGCGCCACTACGATCGCGCCGGCGTGCCCGGTGCCTATACCGCCGCTTTCCACGACGGCCCGCACCGCTTCGATCGTCCGATGCAGGGCGAGGCTCTCGTCTGGCTCAGGAGCCAGCTCGGCTAGCGCAGAAAGGGGAGCGCTCCGCGGGGCGCCGGAAAATGGCCAAGGAAAAGCCGCGGCAGTGTGCCTGCCGCGGCTCGGGAATGATGATCGACCGCGAAGCCGCGATCAGGCGA
The DNA here is from genome assembly GCA_020442095.1 of Bauldia sp. The sequence continues at coordinate 25 of JAGRKY010000476.1, read as the reverse complement.
CGACGACGAAATCCTCCTCGTCCAT
>JAGRKY010000475.1:230-2544 GCA_020442095.1 Bauldia sp. | reverse complement strand
GACCTACCTCTCCTTCTTCCCGGTGACGGTCGGCATGGTGAAGGGGCTGAGGGCGCCCGACCCGATCAACCTCGACCTGATGCGCACCTACAACGCCTCGAAGGCGCAGACCTTCTGGAAGCTGCGCTGGCCGACCTCGGTTCCCTATCTCTTCGTGTCGATGCGGGTCGCGATCGCGGCGAGCCTGGTCGGCGCGATCGTCGGCGAATTGCCGACCGGAGCCGTCGCCGGGCTCGGCGCGCGGCTGCTGACCGGCTCCTACTACGGCCAGACCGTGCAGATCTGGTCGGCGCTGGTTGTCGCGGCGGTGATGGCGGCGGTACTCGTCACCATCGTCGGCATCGCGCAGAGGATCGTCATGCGCCTGATGGGGATGCCGCCATGAGCGACGTGGACGTGGTGGTCGTCGGCGCGGGAGCGGCCGGGCTCGGCGCGGCCAGGACCCTCGCCAAGGCCGGCAAGTCGGTCATCGTCTTCGAGGCGATGGACCGGATCGGCGGACGGGCCTTCACCGAGACCGACACCTTCGGCATACCCTTCGACCGGGGCTGCGCCTGGCTCCACGCCGCCGACCGCAACCCCTTCTTCCCCGAGGCCCAGGCCGCGGGCTGGCGCATGTACCACCACGACATGGGCGTCGACCACCTCTATTTCGGGCGGCAACTGGCGACCGCCAGGGAGCTCGCCGAGATGGCCGGCGCCGAGGAAGCCCTCGCCAGCGCGCTGGAAGAAGGCAGCGCCGTCGGCGACCGGCTGTCGGAGCTCTTCGCGACGACGCCCGCCGGCAGCGCGGCCGCGACCTTCGCGGGACCGATGGACTTCGCGCAGGATGCCGACGAGCTTTCGATTGCCGACCTCGCCAGCGCCGCCGATCTCGATCCCAACTATTTCACCTACGAGGGCTTCGGCGCGCTGGTCGCCCGTTGGGGCGCCGATGTTCCGGTCGAGCTTGGTACGCCCGTCCGCGAAATCCGCTGGGACGGCCCCGGCGTCGTCGTCGCCACCGACCGCGGCACCGTCCGCGCCGGCAAGGCCATCGTCACCGTCTCGACCGGCGTGCTCGCCTTCGGCGGCGTCCGTTTCGTCCCAGACCTGCCGGAAGACCATGACGCGGCCTTCGACTATCTGCCGATGGGGCTGCTGACCAAGATCCCGCTGGTGGTCAGGGGCGAGCGGTTTGGCCAGCGAGCCTTCGACGACCTGCTGATCGAGCGGCGCGGCCATGGCGACATCTATTTCCTCTGCTTCCCATTCGATCTCGACCTGATGGTCGGTTTCGTCGGCGGCGACTTCGCCTGGGAGATCGAATGCGCCGGCGAGGAGGCGGCGGTCGACTTCGCCACCGAGCGGCTGGTACGGGCCTTCGGCGGCGACGCCCGCAAGGCGATCGGCAAGGGCGCGATGACGCAATGGGGTTCCGAGCGCTGGACGCGCGGCGCCTATGCCGCGGCGCGTCCCGGACAGGCCGGCGCCCGCGACGTGCTGGCCCGGCCGGTCGCCGAGCGGATCTACTTCGCCGGCGAAGCGCTCGCCGGTCCGCTGAAGCAGACCTGCGGCGGCGCCCGGCTGTCGGGCGAGGCCGTCGCCGCAGCGATCGCGGGTGGCGGATGACCGAGACCCGCGATTCCTGGCAGGCGCTCTTCGCCTTCGCCGCGCTGGTCGCGGCGAGCCTGCTGCCGCTCAACGCCGACGGGCCGAATACCTATCTCCTCGGCTTCGGCATCCATGCCATCCTCATCGTCCTCCTCCTGTTCCTCACCGCCATGGCGAGCATCCGACCGGCCGCATCCGATGTCGCCGACCTGATGCTGCTCGTCGTCGTCCATATCGGCGGCGTCCTGGCGCTGACCGTGCTGCCGGCCGTCGACGGCAATGCCGGCTGGGGCTTCTGGGGCCTGGTGATCGCGCTCTGGCTGCTGGCCTGGCGGCTGGTTGCCGGCCTTTCCGCCGTCAGGCCGGCCAACCGGGCCTATGCGTGGCTGCTCAAGGTGGTCGTGCCGCTGATCTTCGGCATCTGGCTGCTCTTCATGTGGGAAGTGATCGTCCGCGGCGCGGGCGTGCCGCCGGTCCTGCTGCCGCCGCCGAGCGCGATCTGGGCGCGAATCGCGACTTCGACCGACATCCTCTGGGCCGACTTCAACCAGACCTTCCTCAAGGCGGTGCTTGCCGGCTATGCGATCGGCTGCGCCAGCGGCTTCCTGATCGCGATCCTCGCCGACCGCAGCCCGTTCCTGCGACGCGGTCTCCTGCCGGTCGGCAACCTCGTCTCGGCCCTGCCGATCATCGGCATGGCGCCGATCATGGTGATGTGGTT
>JAGRKY010000475.1:0-208 GCA_020442095.1 Bauldia sp. | reverse complement strand
GTCGTCATCATGACCTTCTTCCCGATGCTGGTGAACACGGTGGCCGGGCTCGCCGCCTCCGATGCCATGCAGCGCGACCTGATGCGCACCTACGCGGCCGACTACTGGCAGACGCTGTTCAAGCTCAGGCTGCCGGCCGCCCTGCCCTTCATCTTCAACGCCCTCAAGATCAATTCGACGCTGGCCCTGATCGGCGCCATCGTCGCCG
>JAGRKY010000474.1 GCA_020442095.1 Bauldia sp. | reverse complement strand
TCGTCGCCCGCGCCGCCGTCGAGCACGTCGTCGCCGCCGCCGCCATTGAGGAAGTCGTCGCCACCACCGCCGTAAAGCGCGTTTGCGAGCGAGTCGCCGGTCAGGAAGTCGCCGCCAGACCCGCCAATGACGTTCTCGATGTTGCGGACGGTGTCGGCGGGAACGCCGTTTATCGTCACGCCAGCATCGGTGGCGCCGTTCAAGATCACTCGGACGCTATCAGTCTCGGTGCTGTAATCAGCGGTGTCGATCCCGGCGCCGCCATCAAGCGTGTCGTGGCCAGCGCCTCCTATCAGCACGTCGTTGAAAGCCGATCCGGTGATCATGTCGTCGCCGGCGAGGAGATCGGCGACCAAATCGAAGTTCACGGGGATGACGAAGCTGGAATAAGAGAATGTATAGGCGACGGTCCCGATCGGCGTATCAAACTCGATGGTATAGATCGTGCCTAATGAGGGGAGCCCGGCGAACAGAAACATGTCTTGGCCGGTGATGGTCAGGCTCTGATCCAGCGTATCGTTGTGGTATGAGATCAGGGCGCTTGTCTGAGAATCCGCAACGGTCGCGGCATCCTGGAGGAACGCATTTATCTGCGCATCGATCTGCGTCATGTCGGTAGCTTGTGATGCGACGAACGCCATAACGCTCCTCCTAATCCGTCAATTGCGCCACAGACCAATATCCAGGTCGGGACGTGCGGTTCGCGCCATGCATCTCACTCCTTGGCAGCCGCGGCGGGCGGCCGGGCAGGGCTCCAGGAGCGCGCGGGCGAAGCGGACGCCGTGAGGGAACGGTGGCGAATGCCGATGTCAGGGGGTCTTGTTTCCAAGGCGCAAGGCCCACGAGACGCGTCTTCGATCGTTAACGCCTCATGACCACGATTATTGCACGGGAACGCGAATCTTGAGAAGTGGCAATATATGCCCGGTATCAACTCATCGTTGAGAAGATCGAGGCCTTCCTAAAGGGTGACGACGAGGTTCTGTTGCTCTCCGCTCCACCGGGCGGCATCAATGCCTTCCAGCAAGCGGCGTCAGGCGCCGTCGGTCGGCGTGTCCGCGCGCCAGCGGTAGATCCAGTCGTTCTGGGCGAGCACCAGCCGGGAGCCGAGGAGGCCGAGCGCGACGTCGCGGAGCCGGGCGAGGGTGCCGTCCATGTGATAGTGCTCGCCGGTCCGCTTCGCCGCGTTCCACACCTTGACGACCCGCGGCTTGCGGGCGGCCTCGTAGGCGGCGAGCGCCGCCGGGATGTCCGCCGGCGACGCCTTGAGGCAGTCGGCGACGACCGCGGCATCCTCGATCGCCATTGCCGCGCCCTGGGCGAGGAAGGGGACCATCGCATGGGCGGCGTCGCCGAGGAGGGCGGTGTTGCCATCGACCCAGGCGCCGGTCGGATCGACCCCTGCCAAAGCCCATTTCTGCCAGCCCTGCGGCGCCGCGAGGATGGTACGGACCGCCTGCGGCCAGTTGTTGAAGCGCTCGGCGATCCGCCGGTAGTCACCGCGCGCATTCCAGCCGGGCTTGTCCCAGTTTTCCTCGACGACGGCGACGACGTTGACCGCGGCCCCGCCGGCGATCGGATAGTGGACGAGGTGGGCATAGGGACCGAGCCAGAGGACGACGCGGTTGGCGGGCACGCCCTCCGGCACGTTGTCGCGCGGGATCGTCGTCCGCCACGCGGTCCGGCCGGTCGCCACCGGTCCGTGGGAGCCGGCGACCTGCTCGCGGGTCGACGACCAGACACCGTCGGCGCCGATGACGGCGGCCGCCTGGACCAGCTCGCCGCGCGGCCCCTTCAGCCTGACGAAGGAATCACCCTCGCGGTTGAGGACCGCCTCGACCGTGGTCCCGAGCAGGAGCGTGATGTCGGTCGCCTTGCGGACGGCCGCGGCGAGGATCGATTGCAGGTCGGCGCGGTGGATGACGCGGTAGGGGAAGCCGTAGCGGCTCCGGAACGCGGAGACCGGCAGCGACGTGATGCGCGAACCCGACACGCCGCTCATCACGTCGATGGCTTCCGGTTCGATTGCCACCGACCGGATCGCATCGTCGAGGCCAAGGTCGGCGAGGACCCGCCCGGCATTGGGCGAGACCTGGATGCCGGCACCGAGCTCGCTGAGTTCGGTGGCGCGCTCGCAGATGGCGACGTCGAACCCGGCGCGGGCAACCGCCAGCGCCGTTGTCAGGCCGCCGATCCCGGCTCCGATGACGAGAACGGTCGGCCTATCGCCCATGGCATGGGGCGACGCGGCCTAGGCCGCCGTCTTCTCCACGAAGAGATGGTTCGGCGGATCGGTCTCGGTCGCACCGAGGTCGGCCCGGTAGCGGTAGAGCGTCGAGCAATAGGGGCAGATCTTCTCGTTGTCGTCGCCCATGTCGAGGAAGACATGGGGATGATCGAAGGGCGGCGTCGCGCCGACGCACATGAATTCCCTGACCCCTATGGCGATCGCCGGAACGCCGGAATCGTTGTGGAAATGGGGAATGACGTGATCTGCCATTAGCTCGCGATCTCTTGTCTATGGGCTGGCGGCGACATTAGCGGCAGGAGCGGGCAGGGGAAAGACCGGATCGGGGCTTTCGCGTCGCATTGGTCGGACGACCGGGCTGCTTGCGTGCCGCGCGGCACGCAAGCTATCGCAGCCGGTCTACCAGGTGAGCGTCCTGGCGCCGTCCTGGAACAGGGCGCTGCCGGTCAGCTCCGGATTTCCGACCTTGAGGCCCGGCAGCAGGTCGGCCTCGGCCACGCCGTAGTGCTTCATGCACATCGGGCAGACGATGATGGTTGCACCCGAAGCGAGGAGGCCGGCGATCGTCTTCTGCTGGTCCGGGAACTTCCCGGTATTGACCTTGGAGGCGGCGAGCACCGCCTTGTCGTTGATGAACACGGTCAGCGGATGGCCGAGCTTCAACTGGCTGCCGCCGAAGACGAGCGCCATGTTGATCCGGTGTCCGTCGTCGGAAGTCAGGTTGATGAACAACGGGTCGGTGGCCCCGGCCTCGGCTGGAATCATCGGAGCGACCAGGCCGATCGAGAAGGCGAAAAGCGCTGCCGTGGCGGCGGTGCGGAGAGTTTTCATTGGTTCAGTTCCTATTCAATTGCGTAGCGGCAGCCGGAAATGGCCACCCAGGCGATGCCGATTGCGGGTCTGTCGCGGAGGGCAGGGAGGAACTCCGCTGCCGCCCGTCCAGCGACGGTCGCAATCAGGTTTGACGATCAGTGTGAAAGGCCGCGGCGGACGCGGGCCGGGTCAGATGGCCGCCGGAGGCGCGCGCGGGTTGAGCGGCGACCGCTGCGGGCGATGGACCGGCGCGCGATAGGCAGGCGCCGGCAAATCCAGCCGCTGGCCGAAGAGGACCGGGAGGAAAGGCGGCACCGACGCGGGTGCGGCGTGGCCACCGGCAATGCTGCAGCCGACGACGCAACACGCGGGCAGGTGCGAGCGGTTGCCGGGTTGGCCTGGGATTTCCAGTGCCTTCGTCGGGCCTTGAGAACTGCAGATGATGTTTCCGAAGAGGTCGAGGAGCGGCGGCGATGCCATTGCCCCGTCGACGAAACCGGCGACCAGCGTGTGGAAGCAAAGCGCGATGGCGGCCACCAGGCCAACCCAGCTGCTCCGTCTCCTCCTTGCCAATGCCACCGGCGTCCCCCCAGTCCCGCACGATTCCATAGCACCCCGGAGCCGGGGCAAGAACGGATGCCGGCTGCGGCAAAATCGAGCGATATGCGGGAGCAGCAGGAGGCCCTGAATTTTCCTTTTATTGCCGCGCTTGAAAACGCCGCATCCGTGCTAGATCAAGCCCGACAGGCTGCCGCTTCGGCCAAAGACCCAAAGCCACGACTCCCGCCGCGATCCCGATAGTCAGGTCCCGATGACAGTTGAGCACTTCACCTCCGATGGCGTCGAAATCGCCTTCCTCGATACCGGCGGCGCGGGCGAGCCGATCCTGCTGATCCACGGCTTCGCATCCAACCTTGTCGTCAATTGGGGCGCGACCGGCTGGGTCGATATCCTGAAGAAATCGGACCGCCGGGTGATCGCCATGGACGTCCGTGGCCACGGCAAGAGCGGCAAGCTCTATGATCCGGAGGCCTATCGGGTCGGCCACCTCGCCCGCGACGCGGCGAACCTGA
>JAGRKY010000473.1 GCA_020442095.1 Bauldia sp. | reverse complement strand
GACGAGCCGTAGAGGACGCCATAGGCGATGAAGAAGAGAACCGACCACCAGGTGCCCCAGGTGAGGAAGGCGCCGACCGCGCTGATGACGAAGGCCGCGCCCCAGATGGCGATGTCCTTGGTGGCGGGGCCGTCGGAGCGCTGCATCAGTTCCTTGAGCCGCTTGCGCGGAATCGGCGAGTGATACCACTCGGCGGTCGCGAGGCCGCGCTCCTCGGCTCGCTTGGTGTCGAGCCCGACGAGGCTGTAGTCCCGCTTGAGCGCGTCGGTGTTCATCGTATCGGCGGTCATCGTGATCCCTCCCGGAGACCCGCTGCCTGTAGCGTCATTTGAATTATGCCCAGATAGTGGGCGGACATTGATCCCTGTCAATCGTCCTACCAGTAGTCGGGGGACAAAAGCGCCAATTCCTGTGATGGTTTTTTATCACGGTATTCTTGCGGAATACTTGGCGACAGGCGATCAGACCGCATCGCTCATCCGGCCTGTTCGTTCGGCGGAATGTTCTCCGGACCGAAGATCGTGAAGGGAATGTCGTTTGGTTCCGGCGGCGTCTCCGTATGGCCGAAGCGCCGGAGCAGGACGTGGACGGCGCGGCGCGCCTGTTCCTCCGGATTCTGGTCGATGGCGAGGGTCATGACGTTCGAGCGGAGCATGCGCGCGGTGTGGATCGATAATTCGTGGCCGATGAAGACCGGCTTGTGCGTCCAGGACACCCGGCCGATGACCTTGTCGATAGCCCGGTTCGCCCCTCCGGTATTGTAGATGCCGCAGATTTCCTCCGGCGCACGCTGGATGCGGTCGAAGACCAGCGCCTCCGATTCCGCCTGCCGGTCCTGACCCTCGATCACCTCGAGGATGGCCATGTCGGGGGCATGGTCCCTGAGGCCGTCGCGGAAGCCGCTGACCCGCTCGGCATGGGCCCGGTAGTCGAAGCTGTGGCAGAGGACGAGCACCGGGCCGGGGCGTCGCGCCATCCGCGCCATGAAGAAGGCCGCCGTTCGTCCGGCGCTGTAGTGGTCGATGCCGACATAGGCGAGGCGCGGCGAGGTCGGGATGTCGGAGATCATCGTCACCACCGGTATGCCGCGCGAGGTGAGGGTGGTGACGGCATCGATGATGGCAAGCTGCTCCTGGCCATAGATGATCAGGGCGTCGGCATTGGTGGAGAGGAGATGGTCGGCGACCTCCTGCGGCTTCGTCTCGTCGACGAAGGTCCGCTGAATGATGACCGAGCGGTCGAGGGTAGCGCATACCCGGAGGAAGGCCGCGTTGACCCGCTCGCCAAAGGGCGTCTCGCGGCGCGCCATCACCACGCCGAGGCGGACGCCGCGGCGGTAGGGGCGCGGCAGGATGCGCGGCAGCCCGAGGTCACGGGCGGCATCGATGACCCTGCGCGCCGTCGCCGGCGAGACGTTGCCGCGCTCGTTGAGGACGCGGTCGACGGTCGCGATCCCGACGCCGGCCACGCGGGCGACGTCGGCCAGCCCCGGCTTTCCCGGCCGGGTCTCTGGCGTCTCCCGCCGCTTCCGCGTCTCGTCGGTGTTGTCGTTCAACCGTCTTCCCCCGGTTTCCTTCAATAGCTGATCCGGCATCGGGCGCGCGATCTTTGTGATGAAATACCATCAGTGCGGGCGGCTGGGCAGCGCATCGGCGATTGCGACCGTCCGTCACTCGCCTGTACGCTGGGCGTCCCGTGGCAGCATCGAACGGACGCATGGCGGCACAGCCGGAAAGGATCGTGATCGTGGGAGGCGGGCAGGCCGGCGGCCGGCTCGCCCAAGCGCTTGTCGCGTCGGCCAGGCCTTTCGCCGTCACGCTGATCTGCCAGGAGCCGCATCCGCCATACCAGCGGCCGCCACTCTCGAAAGGCGTGCTGCTCGGCACCGCGGCGCTGGACGACTGCCTGATCTGGCCCGGCGATGACCGGGCATGGTCGGACGTCGACCTGCGCATCGGGGTGAGCGCCGCGTCGATCGATCGCACGGCGCGGCGCGTGCTCCTCGATAACGGCGAGTCGGTCGCCTATGACCGGCTGGTGCTGGCGACCGGATCGCGGGTGCGGCGTCTCTCGGTGCCGGGTTCGGACCGCAGCAACATCCATTGCCTCCGGAGCGTCGATCAGGCGCAGGAGATTGCCAAGCACTTCGCCCGCGGCAAGCGGCTGATGATCGTCGGCGGCGGCTTCATCGGCCTCGAGATCGCCGCCTCGGCGCGGCTGCGACATCTCGACATCACCGTGGTCGAGGCATCCGACCGGCTGCTGGCACGGGTGGTGCCGAACCAGATCGCGTCGCTGCTTGCCGGCCGCCACCGGGCGGAGGGCGTGCGCCTCCACATGGGCGCGATGGTCGAGGAATTCGAGACCGACGGGCGGGGCATTGTCCGGGCGGCGCGGCTGTCGTCAGGCGAGACGCTGCCCTGCGACCTCGCGGTCGTCGGCGTCGGCGTCGCGGCCAATGTCGAGCTCGCGGTCGAGGCGGGGCTCGAGACCGAGGTCGGCATCCGCGCCGACGCGAGCCTCAGGACCTCCGATCCCGCGATCTTCGCCTGCGGGGACGTGGCGACCTTCTGGCATCCGGTCTTTGACCGCTATGTCCGGGTCGAGGCCTTCCAGAATGCCGAGGATCATGCCCGGGTGGTCGCCGACGTGCTGGCCGGCGGCGAGGCGATCTGCGATACGGTGCCGTTCTTCTGGTCGGATCAGTATGACCTGTCGCTGCAGATCGTCGGCC
>JAGRKY010000472.1 GCA_020442095.1 Bauldia sp. | reverse complement strand
GCGCGATCTCGCCGATCACCTCCCCCTCCTCGAGGAGATTGATCGTCGCTTCCCGGGTATCGTCGGCCGTCAGGTAGATGCGGACGATCCCGGACACGACGATGTAGAGTCCGTCCGATTCGTCGCCCTGGTCGAAAAGCGTGTCCCCGGTCTTGAGGTTGCTCTCGCGGGCGATTCCCGCGAGACGGCGCAAATCATCCTCGTCGAGACCGCCGAAAAGCACGGTTCCGTCGAGTTCACTGGCAATGTCAATCGTCGCCACGGGTGACTCCCCCTACGCGTTACCGGATACCCGCCAGACCCCGGGAATCCCGGTAGCACTTTACGCCGCCGATGGCGAGCATTGCCGGCGACCGGCGCGACGCGAAATCCATTGAATCCGGCCACCCCGGAGGGTTGGCTCTACGGTGCATCTCTTCTAGGCTGGCGGCATGGACGTCGTAGACATCCCGACACATCTCGGCATCGTTGCTTCCGCGCTCTGGGCCTGGGCCGTCGACTTCTTTCCGAAGTTGGTCTCCGCCCTGCTCATCCTGCTCTTCGGCTGGATCGCGGCACGGTGGGCGAGCCGGGCGGTCGGCGACGTCATCCACCGCACCGACAAGGTCGACCGCACCCTCCGCCCGGTCTTCGTGGCGGTCGTCCGCTATTCGATCCTGATCCTGGTAGTGGTCGCGGCCCTCGGTCAGCTCGGCGTCCAGACGACGTCGATCCTCGCCGCCCTCGGCGGCGCGGCGCTCGCGATCGGCCTCGCCCTGCAGGGAACGCTCGCCAACATCGCCGCCGGGATGATGCTCCTCTGGCTGCGTCCCTTCGGCATCGGCGACTATGTCGAGACCGAGACCGTCGCCGGCACCATCGAGGAAATCGGACTTTTCCACACCCAGATCCGGACCTGGGACGGCATCTACAAATTCGTGCCGAACTCGCAGCTGTGGAACGTCACGCTGACCAACTACACCCGGAACCCGACCCGCCTCATCCTGCTCGAATTCGGCATCGCCTATGAGGACGACATGGCGACGGGCCGTCGTATCCTGGTCAAGACCGCTACGGATCACCGCGGCGTCCTGCAGGATCCGCCACCGGTCGTCGTGCCGCTGTCGCTTGGCGACAGCGCGGTCGTCCTGCAGTTGCGGGCCTGGGCCCGCACGCCCGATTTCTGGAACGTGCGCTGGGACCTGACCCAGAACGGCAAGCGCGATCTCGAGGCTGCCGGCATCACCATCCCCTTCCCGCAGCGGGTGGTGCATGTCGTCGGCTCCGAGCCATCGGCCGGCCTCCCGGCCGCCACGGTCGAAGCCCACGAGGGCGGGGCATCGGGGAAAAGCGAACCCTCCTGAAGCCCTCTCGGCCGGTCCGACCGTCGCCGTCACGCGTCGTTCACATAACTGTTACCTCCCGGTCATGCCCGCGCGCTAAGCGCCGATGGCTCCCGCTTCAGATTGACGAGAAGGGCTATCGACCATGACCATCCTGCGCGTCAGCGCGGTTGCGGCCGCGCTTCTGGCCTGCACCGCCCTCACCCCGGCCTCCGCCAAGGTCTTCAACCGGATCGCGACCTTCCATGTCGCGGATAACCGGCCGGCCGATTCGGACCCCGAATCCGAGACCGTCGCCGAAATCATCTCGGTCACCGCGGATGGCATGATGCTCGTCCATACCGACAGCCCCGGCGAGCGGCTCGGCCTGATCGATATCACCGATCCCGCCGACCCGAAGCCGGCCGGCACCGTCGCGCTCGGCGGCGAGCCGACTTCGCTCGTCATCGCCGGCAACAACGCCCTGGTCGGCGTCGTCACCTCCGAATCCTACGACAAGCCCTCCGGCCATCTCGCCATCGTCGACCTCGCGACCGGGACGGTCGCTGCCACCTGCGATCTCGGCGGCCAGCCCGATTCGCTGGCGAAGTCGCCCGACGGCAAGTATGTCGCTATCGCCATCGAGAACGAGCGCGACGAGGACGTCAACGACGGTGCCATCCCGCAGCTCCCTGCCGGCAACCTCACCTATTTCGCTATCTCCGACGACGGCTCGGTCGATTGCGCGACGAAGACGGTCGTCGACCTCACCGGCCTCGCCGAGGTCGCCCCGACCGATCCGGAGCCGGAATTCGTCGACATCAACACCGCCAATCAGGTGGTCGTCACCCTCCAGGAGAACAATCACCTCGCGCTCGTCGACCTTGCCGACGGCAGCGTGATCGCGAACTTCCCGGCCGGCAGCGTCGATCTCGACAAGATCGACACCGTCGAGGAAGACGTCATCTCCCTCACCTCATCGCTGAAGGGCGTCGCCCGCGAGCCGGATGCGGTGCAGTGGGTCGATGACGACCGTTTCGTCACCGCCAATGAAGGCGACTGGCAGGGTGGCAGCCGCGGCTTCACCATCTTCAACAAGAACGGCGACATTCTTTTCGACAGCGGCAATTCCGTCGAACACCTCGCGGTGCGGCTCGGCCATTATCCCGAGGGCCGTTCGGAGAACAAGGGCACGGAACCCGAAGGCGCCGAGGTTGCGACCTATGGCGATGACAAATTCATCTTCATCGGCCTTGAGCGCGCGTCGCTGGTCCTCGTCTATCGCGACACCGGCGGAGCACCCGAATATCTCCAGGCACTGCCTGGCGGCATCGGCCCGGAGGGTCTCCTCGCCATCCCCGAGCGCAACCTCTTCGTCTCCGCCGCCGAAACCGATCTCGGCCCTGATGGCGGCATCGGTTCGGTCGTGACGATCTTCGAGCTTGGCGATGAGGACCCCGCCTATCCCCAGCTCATCTCCGCCAATGACGCCAACGGCACGCCGATTCCGTGGATGGCGATCTCCGGCGCCGCCGCCGACGCCGAAGCCCCCGGCAAGCTCTACGTCGTCACCGACAGCGCGTCGGCCCTCGCCCGCATCCTCACCATCGACGCGACGGCGAAGCCCGCCGTGATCACCGCCGAGACGATCGTCACCGACGGCGACACGCCGGCCGCCAATCTCGATCTCGAAGGCATCGCGCGGGCGGGCGACGGCGGCTTCTGGCTGGTGTCCGAGGGCAATCCCGAGCGCGAGAAGAACAAGACCGACAGCCAGCTCATCAAGGTCGCCGCCGACGGCAGGATCGAGAAGGTCTATCCCCTCCCCGAGGGCATCCGCTCGCAAGCCTCCCGCTTCGGCTTCGAGGGCGTGACGACCGTCGGCGCCGGCGACGACGAGACGGTGTGGATCGCCGTCCAGCGCGAGTGGAAGGACGATCCCAAGGGCATGGCCAAGCTGCTCGCCTTCAAGCCGGCGGATGAAAGCTGGGGCGTCGTCCACTACCCGCTCGACACGCCGGAGACCGGCTGGGTCGGCCTCTCCGAGATCACTTCGGTCGATGGCGGGCTGGTCGTCGTCGAGCGCGACAACCAGATCGGCAAGAAGGCGAGGATCAAGCAGCTCGCCTATGTCCCGCTTGCCGGCGTCACTCCGGCGGCCCCGGGCGCCGCGGACATCCCGGTCGTCGAGAAGACGGTCATCCGCGACCTGATCCCCGACCTCGCCAGCCCGAAGGGCTACGTCCTCGACAAGATCGAGAGCTTCGCGGTCGACAGCGCCGGCGATGCCTTCATCATCACCGACAATGACGGCGTCGACGACCACTCCGGCGAGACGGTCTTCCTCAACCTCGGCGAGATCGAGATGCCGATGTAGGCACGGCCGCCTGCCGGCCTGCGTCCAGAAATAAAATGGCCCACCCGCTCGGGTGGGCCATTTTCATTTGGAGAACCGGTCTGTCCGGCGGCTAGACCGCCTTGAGCTCCACCGGCTTCGACTTGTTGCGCCGCGTGACGAGCTTGTTGACCGCCGAGACATAGGCCCGCGCCGAGGCGATCATCGTGTCGGTATCGGCGCCGCGGCCGGTGACGATCTTGTCGCCTTCCTCGAGCCGGACCGAGACCTCGGCCTGGGCGTCGGAATCCTCCGTCACGGCGCCCACCTGGTAGAGCTGGAGGCTCGCCTCATGCGGCACGATTGCCCGGATCGCCTTGAACATGGCGTCGACCGGGCCGTCGCCGCTCTCCTCCCTGGTGACGTGCGTGCCGTCGACGTCGAGCGTCACGACGGCCTTCGGCGGCGTGCCGGTGCCGGCGATGACGGTGAGCGCGACCAGCTTCACCTTCTCGCCCGCCTGGCTCATTTCGTCCTCGACCAGCGCCTCGATATCCTCGTCGAAGACGTGCTTCTTGCGGTCGGCGAGGTCCTTGAAGCGGCGGAAGGCATCCTCCATCGCGTTGTCGCCGAGCTCGAAGCCGAGGGCGACCAGCTTCTCGCGGAAGGCATGCCGGCCGGAATGCTTGCCCATCACCAGCGACGTCGACTTCACCCCGACGTCCTCCGGCCTCATGATCTCGTAGGTCTCGGCATTTTTCAGGACGCCGTCCTGGTGGATGCCCGACTCATGGGCGAAGGCATTCTTGCCGACGATCGCCTTGTTGTACTGGACCGGGAAGGCCGATACCGCCGAGACCAGCTTCGACGCCCGCATCAGGAGGGTCGTGTCGATGTTGGTGTAGTAGGGATAGACGTCGCCCCGCGTCTTGATCGCCATCACCACCTCCTCGAGCGCGGCATTGCCGGCGCGCTCGCCGAGGCCGTTGATCGAGCACTCGATCTGGCGGGCGCCGCCGGAGACGCCCGACAGCGAATTGGCGACCGCGAGGCCGAGGTCGTTGTGGCAGTGGGTCGAGAAGACCACCTCGTCGGCGCCCGGCACCTTCTCGATCAGCATCCTGATCAGCGCCGAGAATTCCTCCGGCGTTGTGTAGCCGACGGTGTCCGGAATGTTGATGGTCGTCGCGCCGCATTTGATCGCCGCCTCGACCGTGCGGCAGAGATAGTCGTGCTCCGTCCGCGTCGCGTCCATCGGCGACCATTCGACGTCGTCCGTGTAGTTCCGCGCCCGGGTCACCGACGAGACGACGCGCTCGTAGACCTGGTCCTTGTCGAGCTGGAGCTGGAACTGGCGGTGCAGCGGCGAGGTGCCGATGAAGGTGTGGATGCGCCGGCGCTCGGCATGCTTCAGCGCTTCGGCGGCGCGGTCGATATCGGCATTGCCGGCGCGGGCGAGGCCGCAGACCACCGCATTCTTGACCAGCTTGGCGATCTCGGTGACCGCCTCGAAGTCGCCGTTGGAGGCAATCGGGAAACCGGCCTCGATGATGTCGACGCCCATCTCGTCGAGGAGCGCCGCGACCTGCAGCTTCTCCTCCAGCGTCATCGAGGCGCCGGGCGATTGCTCGCCGTCGCGCAAGGTCGTGTCGAAGATCACGACCCGATCCCGGCCGGCGGTGGTCGGTTGATTGTCACTCATGATTCTGTCCTTCTCGAAACCTTTGCCCGTGCTGTTGGCGCTTCCGGGCTTTCGTGGGAGTGTCCGCTGCTTGACCGTCCCCTGAGAGCCCGCCCGCAACCGGACAGTCGACGCTCAGGGGCGTCTAAGGAGCAGGCCGAGAAGAAGCAGGGAGCCAGGCGCAATCCGACGGTCTTCGGCGAAGGCCGGCGTCGGTGCGCTCAAGGGATCGCGAACGATCATGGTCAGCTCCACTCGGCTCGCGCGGATTATCCACCAGACAGGTTAAAGGCGGGTATTCCTCGCGGCACGGCGCTTTTTAGCCAAAAGCAGCGGCCTTCGGCAAGTCGAAACTTGTCGTCGATACGACCGCAGGGCCATGAAAGGCCCCGCGGCGGCGTCCGGCCTCGCCCGGCTGGCGAGCCCGGAACACCCCCGTCCTACCCGATGGCGAAGGCGAAGACCGCGAAGAAGGTGGCGAGCAGCGCCGACAGTCCGGCGATCGGCCCGAGCTTCGGCAGCCGCGCCGCGGCGGCCGTGTTCCCCTTGCGGATCTCCGCATAGGTCATGCGGATGGCGATCGCCGCCGCGGTCAGCGTCACGATGAAGACGAACTTCACCCAGAAGAGCGTCGGCAGCGAACCGAGGCCGTTCCACTTGGTCCACACCAGGATCAGGCCGGTGACCCACAGCACGATGACCCCGGCGGCCGAGACGTTTGCGAGAACCGGACCGAGGCCACGGATGACCTGGCCCTGCTCCGGCGGCAGCGACGCGGCGCGGCGCATGATGATCGCGCTCGACATCCCGCCGGCAGCGCCGAGCATAAGCCCGAAGAAATGCAGGAACAGAACGACGTCGTTGAACCAGTGCATGCTTCCCTCCCCCTCTGCGGACACGGTTTGCCGCCGAAGGGAATTTTAGCACGATTCCAGAAGGCGGACCGTCAGATCGTCAGGACGCCCTTCGCCACGACGACCGCATCGCCGGAGATCCGCCCGCCATGCACGGAGCCGTCATGCATGTCGATCTCGAGGCCCATCAGGCTCGGCCGCCCCATCTCGTATCCCTGTTCGATCATGTAGCGGTGAGTGCCGCCGGGCGGCTGGTCGAAGCGGGCGATGACGCCGGCAAGCCCCGCCACCCCGGATCCCGTCGCGGGATCCTCGGGGATGCCCGACTTCGGCGCGAACATCCGGGCGTGGAAATCGTGGTCGGCGCTCACCGTTTCGCGCGTATAGACGAAGACGTCGGCGAGCACGTCGTCGCCGAAGGCGCGATCATAGTGGCGCATCTGCGGCCGCGCCCGGGCGATGGCATCGAGATCGCGGACCGGGACGAAGCAATAGGGCACGCCGGCATCGAAGCCCGTCGGCACATGGTTCTCGAAGCCGATATCCGAAGGCGCGAGGTCGAGGGCTGCCGAAATCAGGTCGCGGTCGGTCGGATCGATCGTCGCCGCCGGCATCTTCGGCATGTCGAAGATCACGTGGCCGGCCCCCTCCCCCTTCAGCGACACGCCGCAGCGGATCGGCCCGATCTCCTCCTCCAGCACCATCATCATCTCGTGCTTGTCGTGGTTCTCGCCGGCTTCATCGAGGGCGAGCTGAACAGCCGTCCCGATCGTCGGATGGCCGGCAAAAGGCAGCTCGTAGACGGGGGTGAAGATGCGGAGCGCCGCCGCATGCGCCGGTCGCGCGGCCGGCCGGACGAAGACCGTCTCCGACAGGTTGAACTCCCGGGCGATGGCCTGCATCCGGGCGTCGTCGAGCCCTTCGGAATCGAGCACAACGGCCAGCGGATTGCCGCCAAGGGCGTGGTCGGTGAAGGCGTCGAGGATGGTGTAGCGGCGCTGCATGACGAACTCCGGGTGAGGCGTGCCCGCTTTTGGCTTGCGTGCCGCGACAGGTCAAGCACCACCGCCGGGCGCCGTCACAATTCGTTCAGCCACCATTCAGGCAGCCGCCGCCATCCTTGCGGCCAATCGGTGGGAAGGGGTCTCCCGCCCGGGTAACCAGAGTATCTCGGAGAAGAGAATGAAAAAGTTCACATTGGCCGCGATGACCGCCGTCCTTGGCCTGGCCTCGATCGTCACCGTCCCCACCGCCGCCTCCGCCGGCTCGAAGGGCAAGTATAACTACCACCAGAACAACAACACCTGGACCGTCGGCCCCGGCGTCGGTTTCGCCGCCGGCGCACTGGTCGGCCTCGGGGTCGGCGCGCTCGCCACCGCGCCGCGCCGCGCGCCCGGCTATTACGCCCCGCCGCCCCGGCCGCGCTACTATGCGCCGCCCGCCCCGGCCTATTACCGGCCGCCCCCGCCGCCGCCGGTCTATTACCCGCGGCGCGGCTGGGCCCAGGCCCATGTCGACTGGTGCTTCGCGAACTACCGTTCCTACAATCCGCAGACCGATACCTTCGTGGGCTACGACGGCTACGCCCATCGCTGCATCAGCCCCTACTGAGCCTGTCATCGGCGTGCCGGAGGGGACGGGTCCCGCCCTCCCCGCCGGCGCGCCGCCCGGTCAGGCCTGTGAATCGGGCCGCAGCACCCGCCGGATCAGCGGCATGATGGTCAGCCCCTGGACGATGATCGAGAAGATCACCACCGCGTAGGTCGCGACGAGGATCGGCTCGCGGACGTCCCCGAAGGGTATCGCCAGCGCCAATGCCACCGATATCCCGCCGCGCACCCCGCCCCAGGTTAGGATCGGTATCGAGCCGCGGGCGAAGGATTCACGCAGCGAAAGCAGCGTCAGCGGCAGGGTCACCGAAATCAGCCGCGCCGCCAGGACCAGCGGGATCGTCGCCACGGCGAGCCCGACCAGCGACGGCGCCAGCGTCACGATCAGCACCTCCAGACCGATCAGCAGGAACAGCACCGAATTCAGCAATTCGTCGATGAATTCCCAGAACTGGAAGAGATGCTCGCGGGTCGTTTCGCTCATCGCGGTCCTGACCCCGCGATTGCCGACCAGGATACCGGCGATCACCACCGCGATCGGCCCGGACATGTGGAGCCTGAGCGCGATCGCATAAAGCCCGGTCACCATGCCGAGGGTGATCATGATCTCGACCGGGTAGTTGTCGACGGCCTCCATCGCCCGCACCGCGATCAGCCCGACGATCAGCCCGAGGATCGCGCCGCCGACCGCTTCCCAGAAGAACAGCTCGCCGACATAGGCGACCGTCAGTTCCTCCGTCCGGGTCGCGATCCCGATGAGAAGCGTGAACAGGACGACGCCGACGCCGTCATTGAACAGGCTCTCGCCGGCGATCTTGATCTCGAGCCGCTTCGGAATCTCGATCGACTTGAGCAGCGCCATCACCGCCACCGGGTCGGTCGGCGAGATCAGGGCGCCGAAGACCAGCGCCCAGATCAGCGGAATATCCACCCCGATCAGCGCCGCGAGGAGATAGAAGCCGACCCCGACGATGAAGGTCGAGATGATGACGCCGACCGTCGCCATCGAGCCGACCGCCCAGGCTTCCGCCCTGAGCCGGCTGAGGTCGATCTGCAGCGCCCCCGCGAAGAGCAGGAAGGCGAGCATGCCGTTCATCATCGTGTCGTAGAAATCGATCTCGGCGAGCGTCTTCTCGACCGCGTCGCGCACGCCAAGCACCGGCACCATCTCGTCGAAGATGATCAGCGCAATCGATGCCGCGAGCGCCATCACCAGGAGGCCGATGACGTGGGGAAGGCCGATGAACCGCTCGTTGACCCAGCCGAAGATGGCCGACAGCACGAGCAGGATGGCGACAATCTCGAAAAGGCTCAGCATGAGTCGCCCTCACCCGCCGCATGGATAACTCGATCGGCGGCGGAGAGCGCCAGGCTCCCCGCCGCCGATTGGCAGAAGGACAGGATTCTTTGAGGAAAGTCGATAGGCTGCAGGCGCCGCCCTGCGCCTTAGTTCTTTGCCTTGTCGACCAGCGCGTTCGACTTGATCCACGGCATCATGCCGCGGAGCTTCTCGCCGACTTCCTCGATCGGGTGGGCGTCGTTCATCCGCCGGGTCGCCTTGAACTTCGGCTGGCCGGCCTTGCA
>JAGRKY010000471.1 GCA_020442095.1 Bauldia sp. | reverse complement strand
AAGCGGGTGACGATCGGCGCATACATACCATCGGCGACCGTATAGTGGCCGAAGAGCCATGGCCCCCCGTCCTTCCGGCCCCATGTATCGCGCGCCCGCCGCCAGATCTCCGTGACCCGGGCGATATCGGCCAGGGCATCGTCGTCGTCGATGACTTTCGGGATGCGGTCGAGCAAGGCCATCGGCAGATGCTCCCGCAAGGCCCTGAAACCGCTGTGCATTTCTGCCGATACCGATCGCGCGAAGGCGCGGGCGACAGGATCGGCAGGCCACAGCCGCGCTTCAGGAAAGGTCTCGGCGAGATACTCGCCGATCGCCAGCGAATCCCAGATCTTGATCTCGGCTTCGCCCCGCTGGTGGACGAGAAGCGGCACCTTTCCCGTCGGTGAGAACTCCCTCAGCAACTGCTTCTGCTCGATAAGGCGATAGCGGATCAGCGTCTCGTCGAAGGGCTCACCCGTCTTCGCCAATGGCAGCCAGGCCCGCATCGACCACGACGAAACGGTTCGGTAGCCGATGTAGAGATGAAGATCAGGCATCCTGGTCAGTGTCCTTCGAAGCTGATGAGAGTGTGGACGACGACGTCCCGTGCGGCGAGGCGCGCGGCGCCGCCGAGGTCGGGAAGGTCGATGACAAAGGCGGCCGAGACGATCTCGCCGCCGGACCGGCGGATCAGCTCCGTCGCGGCTTCCGCCGTACCGCCGGTCGCGATCAGGTCGTCGACCAGCAGGACGCGGGCGCCGGCATGGATCGCGTCGGCGTGGATCTCGATGGTGTCGATGCCGTATTCGAGGCTGTAGTCCTGGCCGATCGTCTTCGACGGCAGCTTGCCTTTCTTGCGGATCGGAACGAAACCGCGACCGAGCTCGTGCGCGACCGCGCCGCCGAGGATGAACCCCCGCGCCTCGATCCCGGCGACATAGTCGATCCCCGCCGTCAAGAACGGCCAGACCAATCCGTCTACGGCGGCCCGGAGCCCGACCGGATCGGCAAGGAGCGTGGTGATGTCGCGGAACTGGATTCCGGCCTTGGGGTAGTCCGGAATCGTCCGGATGAGCGACTTGAGATCGACAGCTTCGGCAGTCATCGCGTCCTTCACCTGTTCGCCGGATCCGGGGAACTCAGCGTGGGTTCGTCGACCCGCTCCGACAGAAGGACCGCGATGAACCGCGTCGACGGGAAGGCGCCGAAGATGATGGCGATCATCGACGTCATCGGGATCGCCAGGATCGCCCCCGGAAGGCCCCAGATCGCTGACCACAGCGCCAGGGCGACGAGGACGACGAAGGGGCTGAGGTTGAGCTGCTTCGACAGCATCCTCGGTTCGAGGAAATTGCCGACATAGACCTGCGGCACGATCAGCAGCGCCGCGAGGATGAGGGTCGTCGAGATCGACCCGAACTGGGCGAGCGACAGGCCGACCGGCAGGAAGACGGCGATCAGCGACCCGACATAGGGGATGTAGTTGAACAGCCCGATCAGCACGGCCCAGAACAGGGCGAAGTCCAGCCCCATGATCAGCATGATGGCATATGAGGCGACGCCGAGGATGACGTTGACCAGCGTCTTCACCGCCAGGTATTCGCCGATTCTGCGGTTTATGTCGGTGATCAGGTGCGACGTGCGCTCGGCGCTGTCGCCCTGCGGGAAAGCCGCCATCAGCTTGCCGGCGAAGGTCCCGCGTTCGGCGACCAGGAAGATGGCATAGACCACGACGAGGAAGATCGTCGTGCCGAAGTTGGTCACCGACCCGAGGACACTGGTGAGCAGCGACCCGACATCGAGGCGCCCGATCGTCGCTTCCCGGATCTGCTCCCAGCTCGGGTGTTCGTCGAAGCCGACAAGGTCGGCGAGCTGGCCAAGGATCGTCTCGAGATTGTGCCGGTAGGTCGGCACCAGCCCGATCAGCTGGTTGACCGTCACCGCCACGACCAGGCCGAGGGCGACGAAGCTCATCGTGAAGCCGATGAGAACGAGAATGCGGCGGACGAAGAAGGGCAGATGACGAAAGAAAGGCAGCCGCCCCATCGCATCGGCGGCAGCCGTCAGCACGTAGACCGAGATCACCGCGGCAAAGATCGGCAGCAGCAGCCCGCGGCCGATCACCAGGAAGAAGCCGACGATGATCGCGAGCACGAAGGCCAGCACCAGCACGACGAAGTTGCTTGCTTCCCGACTCACGATGCCACGCCCCCTTCCCCGACGGCCCGAATTCAAGGAGCAAGGCGCGGTGGAACACCGTGCCGGGCGCCGTCGCTTCCGGGGCTAGCTTACGCGATCGCGAGCAAATCCGCAGGCCGGAAAACGCCGGCCGACCCGAACCGGGCCGGCGCGCTTTGGCCCGAAGACCGGGTCAGTGGGCCTCGTTGGACCAGACCCGCTTCTTGGTCAGGTACATCAGGCCGGCAAAGACGATCAGGAAGATCCCGACCTGGAAGCCGAGGCGCTTGCGCTGGACCAGGTGCGGCTCCGCCGTCCACATCAGGAAGGCCGCGACGTCGCGCGCATACTGGTCAACCGTCTCCGGAGACCCGTCGCTGTAGGTGACCATGCCGTCCGAAAGCGGAGCCGGCATGGCGAGCGAGGCGCTGGCGAGGAAATACGGGTTGTAGTGCGTTCCCGCCGGGATCTCGAGGCCGGCCGGCGGCTCCTGGCCGTAGCCGGTCAGCAGGGCGTGGATGTAGTTCGGTCCCGCTTCCTGATACTGGGTGAAGAAATCAATCACCGTCCACAGCGGCCCGCGCGCGACGGCCCTGGCCTTGGCCATCAGCGACAGGTCCGGCGGCGCCGCGCCGCCATTCGCCGCCGCGGCCGCCTGCGTGTTCGGGAAGGGCGACGGGAAATAATCCGACGGAATGCCCGGGCGCTCGTACATGTCGCCGTCGTCATTCGGGCCTGCGGTGATCTGATATTCGGCCGCCAGTGCCTTCACCTGTTCTTCCGAATAGCCAAGGCCGTTATGCCCAGCGAGGGTGCGGAAGGCGACATACTGGAGGCTGTGACAGCTCGAGCAGACCTCGCGATAGACCTGCAGGCCGCGCTGCAACTGGGCCGGATCGTAGCGGCCGAACACGCCGGCGAAGGACCAGTTCAGCAGTTCCGGCTTCTTGATCGGGAAGTGCGCGGTATCGTGGACCTCCTGCTCTTCGTCGATGACGGCGGCTTCCGCCGGAGTCGGCTGCGACGCCGCCTCCTCGGCGAAGGCCGGGCTGAACGAAGCGCCGAAGCCGAAGACCATGGTGGCGACGAGGCCGGCGCGCAGGGTTGCGATCGGGAGCATGAGCGAGAGATTGCGCACGGTCCTACCCCTCCGATCCGGTGGCGGTCGCCGCAGCGGCGGCGCCGGACTTCTGCAGAACCGATTCCGAAATACTGTTCGGTAGAGGTTTGGGCCGCTCTATCAATCCGATGACCGGCAGAATGACCAGGAAGTGGATGAAATAGTAGGCGGTCAGGATACGCGAGGCGATGACGAAGCCGCCCTCGGCCGGTTGCGACCCGAGATAGCCGAGGCCGACGCAGACCACCACGAAGATCCAGAAGAACTGCCGATAGATCGGCCGGAACTTGGCGGAACGGACCCGCGAGGTGTCGAGCCACGGCAGGACGAAGAGCACCGCGATCGCCGAGAAGAGCGCAATCACGCCGGCCAGCTTGTTGGGTA
>JAGRKY010000470.1 GCA_020442095.1 Bauldia sp. | reverse complement strand
CACTGGACTAGAATTGTAACTTGTGAAATATCATTGTCACTCCAAATTTGTTATATATGCGACTGCTGATTGGGATTTGTGCAGCGTATGCCCCGATCGCGGCGTCCGCCCCCTCAACCCCGCGTCAGGTCGATCCGCAGACAATCGAGCGGAGCCTCGCCGAGGATGCGCGCAGGCAGCGACAGATGACGCTCCGGAAGAGCGTGGATCGAACGCGACCAGACCGTCCTCTCACCTGCGACCGCCTGCAACCTGCCGCGCACCTCGCGGTCGGCGCGCAGATTGAACGACCAGTTCCAATCCAAGCCGTCGGGTTGTGAGATGACTTGCGGGCAGACATAGCGGATTGACTCTCCGCACTCGACGCGCACATGGCGCTCTGCTCTCTGCAATTTGCCCGCCAAGTCGATAGCGATGATGTCCGCCAGCCGCCTGCCCTCGCGGTAGCAGTGGCCGGCGGTCTCAACCGGATGGATCAGGTTGCCGCCTGCGTAATAGGTGCTGTCGCTGCACCGCCTGTACTGATCGACTGCAGGCCCCCGGGACCCCGCATCGACCAGAAGATGGCTGGCGCGCAAGAGCGTGCTCTCGGGGCGGAAGAGACCGGAGAAGACCACACCATCGCAGTCAATGCTCCGCTGCGCGCCGTCCTTTTCTATGACCACGCCTTCGACGCGCCGATGGCCTTCGATCGAGACGAGACGAGTCCCGGTCAATACCGGTACACTGAAGAGGTGGCGCGCCGCGAGATCGGCCGGTCGCGGCGCCGTGATGCGGTCGTTCTCTTCGATCATCGCCGCAAGCTCGATGCCGCCATGACGCAGGGTAAGGATGGCGGAGAAGGAGACGAGTTCGGTGCCGATCACCACAGCGCGACTGAAGGGACGCGTATGCGACAGATAAACGAATTGCTGTAGCGCGCCGGTCGTCATCACTCCCCAGGGACGGGTGCCGGAGACAATGCGCGCCGAACGCGGCGTCTCGAATACGCCGGTCGCGAGAAGCACCCGTCGGCCTTGGATGCGCATCGGCCCCGACGGCGTACTGAGGTTGAGGATGCCGTCGCGCTCCAGTCCCGTCACGGTGACCATGGTGCGAACATCGACGCCGCTGGCCGCAGCGACCATCCGCCTGGCGAATTTCGGGCCGGTCATGAGGCGGTGAAACTCGAACATACCGAAACCGGTATGGCCGCAATGGCGGGGAATTCCGCCGGCCTCGGCCTCCCGATCGAGCACCACCGTGTCGTCGATCCCGCGTTCGCGCAGGCGGCGCGCCGCGGCGAGGCCGGTCGGTCCCGCTCCGACGATCACGACATCGTGGCGTTCATCAACGAGATCGCTCACGCCGCCTCCCCGCTCGCGAGAGGCTTCACAAAACGCTCGCGGGTGAGTTCGGAGATACGGTTGGAGCAGTAGAATCCCTGGCACCGACCCATCATGCAACGGGTGCGACGCTTCAGGCCGTGGATGTCGAGCGCCGGCAGGGGTCCGCTCAGCGCCGCCTCGATCTCGCGTCGCGTCACGCGCTCGCAATGACAGACGATCTCGCCGCAATCCGGCATCTGATAGGATCGGGGACGGTATTCGCAGATGTTGGGCACCGACACCCAGGCCGGGTTCTCGACCGGACGAAGGGCGCCGAAATGGTCGGCATAGAGGCCGGTGACGTAACCGGCAATGCCGAGAGCGCCGGAAAGCCCTGAGGATCGGATGCCGCCGACCGTGATCCAGTTTTCCCCCGGGAGAGCCTCGATCTGATAGTCGCTGAACTCCGTCGCCGGCCGCAGCCCGGCGAACGCGGCGGTTATGTCGTGCTCGGCGAGGCCCGGCAGCTTCTCCTCGCCCTGCGCGATCATCCGGCGGATCACCTCGGAACTGAGGGGCGCCCGCTCGCGATCGTCCTGTTCCTCGGCGGTCGGGCCGAGGATAAGGTTGCCGAAGGCGGTCGGACCGATGAGGATGCCTTTGCTGTATTTGTTGGCGAGCGGCAAGATGATCGCCTTCACCAACCCGGCCGCCGATTTGTCGTAAACGATGAACTGACCCTTGCGCGGTTTGATCGTGAAGGGGCTCGGTCGGCAGATTGCCTCGACAAGATCGCCGTTGAGCCCGGCGCAATTAATAACCACATCGGTCCTCACCGGCCCCTGGCTGGTCTCGAGCAACCAGGATCCGCTCTCTCGGGTGCCGGAAAGGACGGCGCAGGCGCGCCGTATCTCGCCGCCATTGGCAATGCCCTGCAGTGCGTAGGCAAGCGGCGCCGACCAAGGGTCGATGACGTACTCCCTAGGCACTAGCGCCGCGCCCAAGGCCTTGTGGGCGAGATTCGGCTCGCGGACGCGCAACTCCGCTGCACTCACGGGCACAACATCGGGAACGTCTGCCCGATGGGCCGTCGCTATCACCTCGTCGAGGCGGGCAAGTTCCTCGGCCGTCCAGGCAACGACCAAGGCCGAGGTCTTGAGAAGCGGCAAGTTCAGCCGCTCATGGATATCCAGATATTCCTTGTAGCCAGCACGCACGCAGTCGAGTTCAAGACTTGGCCCGGTCGCCTCATAGAGCGTGTGCAGAAGGGCGCTGTTGCCTTTGCTGGCGCCGCTCAGAATATCGTCGCCGCGCTCGAGCAGGACTGGATTCAGTCCGGCAAGGGCAAAGGCCCGGAAAACGGCGCAGCCGACAACGCCACCACCGATAATAGCAATGCGGTTCGCAGCATCGCGATGCTGAGACATTGAAGCTTCCCGTCTTCGGTCCTGAGGCTTGGCGCGCTCTTTGTTCTGCGCCGGGTTTCGGCCCGCTACTGCGGAGCGCGAGCGTGGTAGCCCGCGTCGATCTCGTCGATCTTCTGGACCTTCCTGGCCGAACCGCCGCCCTGGAACTGGTTCGTGAGCCAGATGCTGACGAGCATTTTGGCGAGCGAGTCACCTACCACCAAGGCGCCAAGGGTGATGATCTGCGCGTTGTTGGAAGCGATGGCGCGCTCCGCCGTATAGGGGTCGGTGACGGAGACGGCCCGGACGCCCGGCACCTTGTTGGCGGCGATCGCCATGCCCGCCCCCGTTCCACAGATGAGGATGCCGCGCGAGAATTCGCCGGAGGCAATCCGCTTGGCAAGCATATGGGCGATATCGGGATAATCGACTGCATCTTCGGTGTCGACGCCGATGTCCTCTACCTTGAGGCCTTTTTCCCTCAGGAAGCTGACGATGGTCGTCTTCAGCGGCAGACCGAGATGGTCGGCCCCGATAATGATAGTTTCTTGCATCCCTACCTCTTTCTGGCGCTGCCCAGTCTTCCGATGCTCCTGCGTCGCGCAAGCGCATCAAACGTATCTCACAAAAAATCACGCTAGAAAATGACGTTTGTAACAAAAAATTTGTTATCATGATTTATCAAAATTGGCTGTGAGCGCGCCGGAACTCGGCGTCTCCACGATGCGGTGCGCAGGATTCTGGAGGACGGAGTGTCGGGAAACGTGAAGGACGGCTTGCTGCGCGAGCGGGCGAAGGCGGTTATCCCTGGTGGAATGTGGGGCCACATGCATTCGCGTGAGCAGCCGCCATCTTATCCGCAGTTTTTCGAGAAGGCCGAGGGTTGTCACATCTACGATGTCGACGGCAACGAATATGTGGACTTCATGTGCAGCTGGGGACCAATCATTCTTGGCCACCGCCACCCGGCGGTCGAAGAGGCGACCGCTCGCCAGTTCAGCCGCGGTGATTGCATGAACGGGCCGTCAGAATCGTTGGTAGAGCTGGCCGAGCTGATAACGGACCTCGTCCCGCATGCCGACTGGGCCATGTTCCAGAAGAACGGCACGGATGCCACGACCACCTGCGTCACGATCGCCCGTGCCGCTACGAGCCGGCGCAAGCTGCTCGTCGCGGCAGGTGCCTATCATGGCGCGGTGCCATGGTGCTCGCCGTCCCTTCTCGGCATCACGGCGGAGGACCGGGCGCATATTGTTCAATACGAATATAACGATCTTGCCAGCGTCGAGAGCGCTTTGGAGCATGCCGGAGACGACCTTGCCGGAATTCTCGTCTCGCCTTTCCGACACGATCTCGGCCGCGACCAGGAATTGGCGAAGCCGGAATTCGCCGCCGGACTACGCACGCTTTGCCACGAGCGCTCAGCCGCTCTCATCCTCGACGACGTGCGGGCCGGCTTCCGGCTCGGTCTTGGCGGCAGCTGGGAGTCGCTCGGCATCCGGCCGGATCTTAGCGCCTGGAGCAAGGCGATGGCCAATGGTTACCCGCTCGCCGCCGTCACCGGCCGCGACTGGTTGCGCGAAGCGGCGTCGAACATCTTCGTCACTGGCTCATTCTGGTGCGGCGCGGTAGCGATGGCGGCGGCCGTTGCCACGCTCAACGAGCTTCGCAGCAGCGATGCCGTCGCGACGATGACCGCCACTGGCACACGGCTGCGCGAGGGGCTCGCCACGCTCGCTTCGCGGCACGGCGTCGGCATGCGCCAGACCGGGCCGGTCCAGATGCCGCTCATCCTCTTTGACGACGACGCGGATTTCGCAAAAGGAGAGCTTTTCTGTTCGGTAGCTCTCGCTCAAGGCGTCTACTTCCATCCGAAGCACAACATGTTCATGTCTGCCGCCCATACCGACAAGGACATCGACCGGGCGTTGACGGCTGCAGATGCTGGTCTCTCGGCAGTCGCAGAGAGAATGTAAAGCGCTCGGGGCAAAAGGCCACTGTCCGGCGCGGCCCTTGACCGCCCTGACCGCCTCGGGATCGTCGACCTGCCGCGGTTGCCAGGAGGGCGATGTTATCGCGGGCTCTTCGATGGCGATGGCGGAGAAGGGGCAAGCCTGACGAAGTCGCCGCGGTTGTCGCATTCCTTCTGTCGGACGAAGCCTCCTTCGTGACGTCCTCGCTCTACACCGTCGACGGTGGCGCGGTCTGGCAATAGAAACGGCGACGGGCGGAAATGTTGTCGGATCGCACTCCCGCCCCCGACGCGCCGCAGCGGCGCGGCCGGCGCCTCGCATGTCTTGACCCGGCGCGTGACAGGAACCTAACGTGGTGGCGATGCAGGCGGATGCCCGCAGCCCGCATGTCTGAATTCCCGCATTCCTTCCGCAAAGTGCCTCACGGCAGATGAGCAACGAAACCGACATGCCCCGCCTCAGGATCTTCGTCAGTTGGCCAAGCTACTCCGCGGACGATC
>JAGRKY010000469.1 GCA_020442095.1 Bauldia sp. | reverse complement strand
GAACTCCCCATCGCTAACCAATACTGACAGCGCTGCCGTTTCCCCTATTCCACACGACAAACCCTGCCCGAGAGACAGAGACAATGGAAATCAAGGACAACAGCCGCTTCAAAATTCGGCCCGAGACCGTGCCATACGACAAGACGCTGCGCGAGGACCGCGGCTGGATCAAGATGGCGGTGCGCTGGCTGGTTACCGAGGACACCGCCGGTTCGGAGATGTCGGTGATCGGGAAGACCATCCTCGCCCCCGGCATCGGATCGAAGCATGACCTTCACCGTCATCCCAATGCCGAGGAGTGGGAGTACGTGATCCACGGCAAAGGCATCAAGCACATCGGAGACGAGACGATCTCGCTGGAGACCGGCGATCTGTCTTTCGTGCCGCGCAATACCTATCACGCGCTGGAGAACGGCTCCGAAACCGAGCCGCTGATCACGCTCTGGGGCTACAGCGGCGCGCCGAGCCTCGAAAAAGCCGGCTACATCATTCCCGAGGACGACGAGAAGGCGTAGCCTCACAGGGACGAAGGCGCCGGTACAAGGCGCCGCGAGGCAGGCCGTTCGCCGACGGCGGCGGCCGCGAAATCATGGGCGGGCAAGCCCGCTCCGTTCCGGGGGAGGAAAGTCATGGCGCGTACGCTCATCCGCAATGCGACGATCATCTCGGTCGATCCGAAGGTCGGCGACCTGCATCGTGGCGATATCCTGATCGAGGGGACGAAGATCGCCGCGATCGCACCGCGGATCGAGGCCGACGACGCCGAGATCGTCGATGCGACCGACATGATCGCGGTGCCCGGCTTCGTCGACACGCACCGCCACACCTGGGAGGCGCTTCTGCGCGCCACCGGTCCGGACTGGTCGCACGCCCAGTATTTCACCGGCGTGCGGGTGGTGATGGGCGGGCTCTATACGCCGGAAGACAACTATGTCGGCAACCTCCTCGGCTCGCTCGAGGCGCTCGATGCCGGCATCACCACGCTCTACGACTGGTCGCACAACAACAACACGCCGGAGCATGCCGACGGCTCGGTGCAGGGCCTGAAGGATTCCGGCATCCGCGGCGTCTTCGGCTACGGCAATTCCAACGCCGAGTGGTTCCCGCCGAACACCATCGACACCGACTACGAGGACATCCGGCGGGTCCGGAAGGAGCATTTCGCCTCCGACGACGGCCTCGTCACGATGGCGGTCGCCGCCCGCGGCCCGCAATTCACCACCCTCGACATCACCGAGAAGGACTTCCACACCGCCCGCGACCTCGGCATCCGGATCACTGTCCATGTCGGCGACGGCCTGTGGGGCTTCAACAAGCCGCTCGTCCAGATGAAGTCCCGCGGCCTGCTCGCCGACGACACCACCTACGTCCACTGCAATACGATCTCCGACGAGGAGTACCAGATGATCGCCGATACCGGCGGCACCGGGTCGATCGCCTCGGAGGTCGAGATGCAGATGGGCCACGGCATGCCGCCGGCGCTCAGGTTCCTCGCGGTCGGCATCAGGCCGAGCCTGTCGATCGACGTCGTGACGACGGTACCGGGCGACATGTTCAGCGCGATGCGGGCACTGCTCGCCGGCACCCGGCTGATTGTCCACCAGAAGGCGCTCGAGCAGCGGATCGGCGTCGACCCGTTGCCGCTGACCAGCCGCGACGTCCTCGAATTCGCCACCCTCCAGGGGGCGAAAGCCTGCGGCCTCGACCACAAGACCGGCAGCCTGACGCCGGGCAAGGAGGCCGACATCGTGCTGATCGACACCAACGCGATGAACCTGATCCCGATGAACAACCCGGTCGCCGGGGTGGTCGAGTTCTCGAATGTCGGCAATGTCGACAGCGTCTTCGTCGCCGGCAAGGCGCGGAAGCGGAACCGCAAGCTGGTCGATTTCGACTTCCCGGCCTTCCGCAGGAAGGTCGACCAGCATCGCGACGCACTGTTCGAGCGCGCCGGCGTCCCGACCGACGGCTCGTGGATCGTCCGGCCGTATGAAGGCGAGCCGGAGGAATTCTGAGATGGCCGCCGGGCGCATCCCGGTCTCGCTGGTGACGGGCTTTCTCGGCAGCGGCAAGACGACCTTGATCCGCGCCCTGCTGACCCGGCCGGGGATGGCGGGGACGGCGGTCATCGTCAACGAATTCGGCGCGGTCGGCATCGACGACGCGATTTTCGCCGAGGCCGTCGACGAGGATGGCGTCCTGCTCCTCGCCAATGGCTGCCTCTGCTGCGTCGGGGGAGACGACCTCGCCCAGGCGGTCTTCGGCCTGACCCGGCGCGAGACCGGCCGGCCGCAGCGGATCGTGGTCGAGACCTCGGGCCTCGCCGATCCCGCGCCGTCGCTGCGGCGGATGATGTCCGACCCACGGGTGCGCCAGGCGATCCGCCTCGATGCACTGGTCGCGACCGTCGACGGCGTCAATGGTGCGGAGACCCTCGCGTCGGAGCCGATCGCCCTGCGCCAGCTGGCGCTGGCCGACCGCCGGATCATCACCAAGACGGATATCGCCGCGCCCGAGAAGGTCCGGGCACTGCGGGAACAGCTGACGCAGCTCAACGCCGGCTCGCCGGTGATCGCGGCGAGCAACGGCGATGTCGAGCCGGACCGGCTGTTCGGCGCGACGCTGATCGATCCCGCGACCGGCGCGGCCGACCCGGAGCGGTGGATGGGGCTCGACGGCTATCGCGCGCTTGCGCCGTGGGGAAGCGACCGTTCGATCCGCTTCAGCGGCGGAGCGGACCACGACCCTTCGATCGGCTCCTGGCTGATCGAGGAGGCGCGGCCGCTCGACTGGGAACGGCTGTCGCGCCGCCTCGGTGACATCGTCGCCCGCCACGGGCAGCAGATGTTGAGGCTGAAGGGCGTCGTCCATACCACGGACGATCCGCGGCCGCTGGTCATCCACGGGGTGCAGCGCGTCTTCCACGCGCCGGTGCGGCTCGGGCGCTGGAACCGGGAACCGGCGACCAGCATCGTCGTCATCGGCGATCGGGAGGTCTATCCGGCGATCGAGGCGATCACCGACGCGGTCCGCGAAGCAGCGACCGAGCCGGCAAAATTCGAAACAGCGTGAGACGAAGGAGTATTTGGGCATGAAGATCGGTTGGATTGGCGTGGGCCGGATGGGAGCGCCGATGGCGGCGCGGCTGCTGGCGGCGGGACATGGGGTGTCGATCTGGAACCGCACCCGCGCCAAGGCCGAGACGGAGGAGCTGAAGGGCGCGACGGTGGTCGACGACCGCAGCGAACTCGCCGATTGCGACGTCCTCTTCGTCATGCTCTCCACCGGCAAGGACGTCCATGACGTCTGTTTCGGCCCCGACGGCATGTTCCGGGATGGGCTGACGACGATGCCGAAGCTGCTCGTCGATTGCTCGACCATCGGCATGGACGAGTCGGCGGAGGTGCGGGCCGGGCTCGCGGCGAAAGGCGTTCCGCTGCTGGCGGCGCCGGTGAGCGGCAATCCGCGCTGCGTCCGGGCGGGCAAGTTCTCCTGCGTCGTGTCGG
>JAGRKY010000468.1 GCA_020442095.1 Bauldia sp. | reverse complement strand
CGGGACACACACCGTGACGGGCGCTGAAGCCAGATCGATCGAAGACGAGGTCTGCCCATGCCTGCGAGTTTGCGTGGCGCTTGCGCCAGCGCGTTTTGTTTTATTGCCCTTGTCATTGCCGGCGTTGGGCCGGTTTCCGCACAGCCAACCGAAATTGTTGTAACGCCGAATTACGTGCCGACCGCCATCGGGACGGTCGGTTCGTCGGTTTCCGTCATTACGCGGAAGGAGATCGAAAACCTGCCGACGGAGTCGGTGGCGGACCTCCTTCGCGACGTCCCGGGCGTGACCGTGACGCAGAGCGGCGGCGTGGGCAGCCAGGCCCTTGTCAGCATCCGCGGCACCGAGGCCCAGCATACCCTGGTGCTGATCGATGGCGTGCGGGTCAACGATCCTTCCACCACGCGCGACGACTTCGACTTCTCGGTGCTGACCACGACCGACATCGAACGCATCGAGATCCTGCGCGGACCGCAAAGCGCGCTCTACGGGTCGGACGCGATCGGCGGCGTCATCAACATCATCACCCGGAAGCCGGTTGGCGCGCCGAGCGTCTCGGCCGAGGCGGAGGGGGGAAGCTACGGGACGCGCAAGGCGAGCCTGTCCGCGGGCACCGGCGCCGGCGACCTCAGTATCTACAGCACCGGCACCTACTTCGCGACCGACGGCTTTTCGCGGGTCGGCGACCGTGACAAGGGCGAGCCCGACAGCACGGAGAAATTCTCCGGCTCGATCCGCGGTGCCTTCGATCCCGGCGGCGGCGTGAAATTCGAGTTCGGCGGCAACGGCTATCATCAGGACAGCGAGATCGACGCCGGTCCAACGATGGACGTGAAGGGCTACGATTCCGAACGCGACCTGTTTTCCGGCTTCGCGAAGGTCAGCTTTCCGACCTTCGGGGGCAGGGCGCAGGATTCGATCAACTTCTTCGTCAGCAATACCAATCGCGACTATAACGAGCCGACGAAGACCTATAACTATGTCGGCAGTGACATAGGGGTCGAGTATCAGAAGCTGGTCAACCTCGGCAACGCCGGGTCGCTGCTCGGCGGCGCCCGCGTCGAGAGCCAGACCGCTTTCGGCACCCAGAGCGATCTGGTCGATCCGACCTTCGACAACAATGTCCTGCTCTATGCCGGCTATCTGCTCTACCAGCTACCGGTCGGCCAACGGCTGAACCTGTCCTTCGCGGGGCGCTACGACGGCGAGGTCGACGGCGAAGGCTTCACCACCGGCCGCGCCACCGCCCATTACGCGATGCCGGAAATCGGGGCGGCGATCCGCGGCAGCGTCGGCACCGGCGCCAAGCGGCCGACCGCCTTCCAGCTCGGCTACAGCCCGGGTCTCAAGCCGGAGACCAGCGTCGGCGGCGACCTCGGGATCGAGAAGACGCTGTTTGCCGGTCGCCTGACCGTCTCGGCGACGGGGTTCTGGAACAAGATCGACGACATGATCGACTGGGACTTCACGCTGCCGCCGTGGGGCAACTACGCGAATATCGACGAGGTGGAGACCTCCGGTGTCGAGGTGGGCGCCGACGCGATGATCGTCCCCGGCCTGTTCCGGGCCAAGGCGACCTACACCTATCTCGACGCCCGCAACATGACGACCGACAAGCAGCTCGGCCGCCGTGCCCAGAACACCGGGTCGCTGTCGCTGATCTATACCGGCATCCACAACCTCGAGGCCTCGCTGATCGCGACCTATGTCGGCCCGCGCTTTGACGACGACGCCAATACGGTGAAGCTCGACCCCTATACGCGGATCGACCTTTCGGCGAACTACCGGCTGACGCGCTCGACGACGATATACGGGCGGGTGGAGAACCTGCTCGATACGCCCTATCAGGACGCCGCGGGCTATAACAGCGCCGGGCTTTCGGCCTATGCCGGGCTGAAGTGGAGCAACTGACGAGGGACGGATGACGGTCGGTGCCGGGAGGCGGAAGGATGGTCGCCTGATCGCCGTCCTGGCGTTGCTGGTCGCTATCCTCTTTGTCGTTTCGCTTGGCGTCGGGCCCGTCTGGCTCTCGCCGGGCAGGGTGGCCGGGGCGCTCTTCGGCGACGGCGGCGAGGCGGCGCGGATCATCGTCATGGACATCCGGTTGCCGAGGGCGCTGCTCGCGGTGATGATCGGCGGGACGCTGGGGCTCGCCGGTGCGGCGCTCCAGGGGCTGCTCCGCAATCCGCTCGCGTCGCCCTCGCTGTTCGGCGCGCCGTCGGCGGCGGCCTTCGGGGCGGTGAGCGTGATCTCGCTCGGACTGGTCGACGTGCTGTCGATCGCGCTGCCGGTGGCGGCGATCGTAGGGGCGCTGGTTTCGGTCGGGCTGCTGCTGCTGGTCGCCGGCCCGAGGGCGAGCCTGCTCGTCCTGATTCTCGCCGGCCTCGCCGTCTCGAGCCTCGCCGGGGCAGGGACGGCGCTTGCCCTCAACCTTGCCCCCAATCCCTTCGCCGCGCTCGAAATCGCCTTCTGGCTGCTCGGGTCGCTGGAGGACCGGAGCATGCGGCATGTGCTGATCGCGCTGCCCTTCA
>JAGRKY010000467.1 GCA_020442095.1 Bauldia sp. | reverse complement strand
ATCGCGGCGCTGCTGGTGCTCGCGGTCGCCTGGATGATCCATCCCCGCGTGCCCCGGCCGGCCCGAGTCGCCTAGAGCATCAGGCGACGAAGAAGTCGTCGTGGTGAAGGCTGGTGCCGGGGGCGACCTTGGCGACGAGGCTACGTTCGCCGGCCTCGCTGCCGTTCCCGTCGAAGAAGATCTTGCCCTTGGCGAAGAGGACGTGGTCGTCGGCATCCTTGGCATGGGCGCCGGCATGGAAGAACTTGCCCTTGAGCACGCCGGGCGTGAGCCCCGGAAAGGCGGTGCCGTCGAGCTCGATCGTTTCGCCCGGCGCCCAGTCGACCAGCTTGTCGGCACCGTGGCCCGGGCCGTCGCTGAGGACGAAGACGTCCGGGCCCTTGCCGCCCTTCAGCTTGTCCCTGCCCTCGCCGCCGTCGAGGCGGTCGGCGCCCTTGCCGCCGAACAGCCGGTCATTGCCGGTGTCGCCGAAGAGCTGATCCTTGCCGCCGCCGCCGTAGAGCCTGTCGTTGCTGTCGCCGCCATGGAGGGCGTCGGCGCCAGCGAAGCCCGAGAAGATGTCCGGTTTCGCCGATCCCGAGAAGACGTCCGGCCCCCTGAAGACGTATTGGGCCGCACCGTCGACGTCGCTGTCCAGCGCATATTTGATGAGCTTGTGGAGATCGAGCGACAGGTCGGTGACGTGGCACAACTCGATCGTCGTCGGGACCTGCTGCAGGACGCGGACCTCGGTGACGGTTCCGGTGGCGCGCTCGATGTTCTTGCCGGCGAACTCGAAGTCTCCGTAGACGATGAACTGGAGCTTGGTGGTCGAAATGGTGAAATCCGTGCCGAGGTTCGAAGGGTAGAAGAAGATATCGTCCTCGGCGAGTGCCTTGGCGAGCTCCAGAAAATCAGGTGGAACCGACGCTTCCCAGTCCATGGCGCGACACTCCGGGGCGGATCGTCCTGGCGGCGAGATGCCGGCTGGTTAATACAATCATAACGAGCTTTCACTCTAGCCCGGCGTGATCTCGATACAAGCTCTAACTGCAGGAATTTCACGATGCCCGCATGGCGTGGACCGACGGGCGCAGGTCCCTGTCGGGTCGCGTCGCCGGTCTTGCTGCGTCCTACGCTCCGGCGAGGAGCTTGCCGGGATTCATCAGGCCGTAAGGGTCGGCCATTGCCTTGAAGCTCGCCTGTGGCGCGTCGGTCCGCTTCCAGCCGGCATTGTCGAGGACATAGGTATGCGGGTTCGACACCGCGCCGCCCATCGCCTCGACCTCGGCGACGACCTCGGCGAGCCGCTCCGGCGAGCGGTAGCGCAGCAGCGGCAGGCTCGAGACGAAGACCCGGCCGAAGCGCCGCTGGATTTCGAGATGGAGGAGCAGCTCGTCGCCGAAATGCTTCTCCATCGCCTCGACCAGCGCCAGTTCGCCCCCTTCAGGAAAGCGGATCTGGAGATAGGTGATCTCCGGCTCGACCTTCAGCGCGTGCAGCGTGGCGTGGTTCCAGGTGTATTCGTAGAGCGGCGGCATAGCGCCCTTGCCGTCGAAAGCGGCGCTCTCGGCTTCTTCGGCACTGCGTTCGTAGACGATCGCGCCGCCGTGCTCCTCCGCAATCCTCGCCAGCGCCGGCCCCTGCGGCTCCGACACCATGACGATGGCCATCGCGTGGTCCTGCGGCACCAGCGGCGCGAGGCGCTTCAGCATCGGCGGTATCCGCCGGTCGAAGATGCCGATCTCCTTCTTGGCGATGGCTTCGGCGGCGGCGAGCGCCCAGCCGAAGCGTGCCGCGTCGGCGAGGCTCGGGAAGGCGATGACGCGTTCCGCCCAGGGCTGCCAGGGGCCAAGCGGCAGCTCGACCTCGGTGATGATGCCGTTGACGCCATAGGCGTGGAGGACCTTAAGCACCTCTGCGCCGGCGAGTTCGAGGACGCGCGGCGTCTCCTCGACGGTGACGACCTGCACTGCATTGACCGCACCCGGATCCGAAATCTGGCCCCAGGTGCAGGAGCCGCAGCCGGCCGCGCCACCGGCGATGAAGCCGCCGATCGTCGCCTGCTTGCGGGTCGAGGGGTGGAAGCGCAGCTCCCAGCGGCCGCTCGGCTGCGGCCGGTCGCGGAGGGCGCGGTCGATATCGAGGAGGCGGGCGCCGGCTTCGAAACGCCCAGCACCCGGCTTCGCCCAGACGACCCGGTCGAGGCCGGTCAGGTCGACAAGCAGGCCGCCTTCGAGCGGCACGGCCTGGCCGTAATTGCCGGTGCCGCCGCCGCGGAGCGTGATCGGAATGCGGTTGCGGGCGGCCGCGGCGGCGATGCGGACCACCTCGTCGCGGGTCCGCGGCATCGCCACCATCGTCGCCTGCTTGCCTTCGAGCTCAGGCTTGAGGATCGGCGAGAACCAGAAGAAGTCGCGGCTCTTGAGGCGCAGCGTCGCCGGGTCTTCGGCGAGCGGGATGCCGTCGAGGGCGGCGCGCAGCCGGTCGGCCGTCTCGCCGGTCAGGGCTTCCACAGGCGGGCCGTGTCGAAGGCGTGGACGTCGCGGCAGAGCGCGACGAAGGCGCGGGCCTGGTGATCGACCACGGCCTTGCCCCTTTCGGCAGTCGCGGCGGCGGCGTTGCCGACGGTGCCGTGGGGGCCGAGATCCTGCGCCTTCCAGCCGAACTGCACCGGGCCATGGGCGCGCAGATGCGTGAATTCCTTGATGAAATCGAGCTGTGCGGAGCGGAAATCGATCGCGTTTTCCATCCGCACGAGATCGGGACGGAGGTGGAGCATGATCGACGTCTCGATGTCGCCGCCGTGGATGCCGTAGAGCGACTCCTCGGCGGCGAGCGCGCCTTCCGGGTGGCCGAAGCGCGACCAGGCGGTGCCGACCACCAGCATGTCGTGGCGGACGCGAAGCTCGCGGGCGACGATATCGATCATCGGCACGTTGCCGCCATGGGAGTTGATGACGATCAGCTTCTCGACGCCGGCGCGATGAACGCTGTCGCCGAGATCGAGCCAGAATTTCGTCGCCGTCTCCCAGGTGGTGGTCAGCGTTCCCGGCGAGGAGATGTGTTCGTTCGACTTGCCGACCGCCTGGACCGGCAGGAAGGTGACGGGCAGGTCGTCGGGGAGGAGTTCGATCGACCGGGCGATCATGCCCTCGGCGATCGCGGTGTCGGTGGCGACGGGCAGGTGCGGTCCATGCTGTTCGATCGCCGCGACCGGCAGAACCGCAATCCAGCTCGCGGTATCGCCATCGGCGAAATCGCGGGTCGTCATATCCTGCCAGCGGCGGGTCGGAAGCATGGGGTGGAACGCCGATCAGTGTCGCGGATCAGCCGGGATCATACCGACTTGAGAGAGGATGTCAGTCTTGGCCGGCCGTGCCAAGCTGTCGCGGCCTGTTGAGGGGCGTCGCTGACGAAGTCGAAGGCCTCCGCCGCCGGCCGGGGATGCCCGATGAAGAAACCCTGGGCCTCGACGCATCGCTCCGCCTTCAGCCAGTTCAGCTGTTCTTCCGTCTCCACGCCCTCGGCGAGGGTGGTGATGCCCATGCTCTCGGCAATGCTGATGACCGCCCGGACGATTGCAATCGAATTGCGCTTGGTGGTGACGCCGTCGATGAACTGGCGATCGATCTTGATCTTGTCGAACGGGAACATCTGCAGGTAGCCGAGGCTCGAATAGCCGGTGCCGAAATCGTCCATGACGATCCGCGCCCCGAGCGCGTGAAGCCCCTGGAGGATAGCCAGCGTCCGTTCGGTATTCTCCAGCATCGCCGTCTCGGTTATCTCCAGTTCGAGCCGCGATGCGGGCAGGCCGGACTGCTCCAGCGCGTTACGGACGTTGACGATGAGCGCCGCGTCGTGGAAATCGACGGCGGAGATGTTGACGGCCACGCGCAACGGCGGCGGCAGCCGGGCGCAGAAGTTGCAGGCCTCCTGCAATATCCAGGCGCCGAGCGGGCGAATGAGACCGGTCGCTTCGGCGATCAGGATGAAATCCGCGGGAGAGATCAGGCCCCGTGTCGGATGGCGCCAGCGCAGCAGCGCTTCGAAGCCCAGTGTCTGCTCGGTGCGCAGATCGATCAGCGGCTGGTACCAGAGCTCGAATTCCCGGTTGGCCAGCGCCGAGCGCAGGCCGCGTTCGATCTCGCGCCGGATGCTGACG
The DNA here is from genome assembly GCA_020442095.1 of Bauldia sp. The sequence goes on along the minus strand of JAGRKY010000467.1, from coordinate 6,069 downwards.
GCGGCGTCCATGCCCGGCTCGAAGAAGCGATAGGAGCCGCGGCCTTCGCCCTTGGCGCGGTGGAGCGCGGTGTAGCTGTTCTGGATGAGCTGGTCGGGGTCCCGCCCGTCGCCGGGCGCGATCGCGATGCCCATGCTGGCGCCGACCGTCGCCTCGTGGCCATCGACCTCGAAGGGCCGACTCAGGGACTCCATGATGCGCCTGGCGAGGGCCTCGGCGTCTCCGGCGCCGGCCGCATCGAGCTGCAGGACCGCAAACTCGCCGCCGGCAAAGCGGGCGAGCACCGAGCTCGAATCGCACGTCTCCGTCAGCCGCCCGGCGACGCCCTTGAGAATCTGGTCGGTGGCGCCGACACCGAATGCATCGGTAATCTCCCTCAGGCGATCGATGTCCAGGCAGAGCACGGCAAACGCCGCGCCGCGCCGCAGGGCCATCCCCATCTGGTTCTTGAAGGCCTCGCGATTGGTCAGCCGGGTGAGGGGATCATGCGCGTAGAGGAAAGCGATTTCCTCCTGGATCTTGCGGCGATCGGTGATGTCCTCCTGCATCGTCAGCCAGCCGCCATCATCGAGCGGCTCGACCTGGACGTCGACAATGCGCCCGTCAGTCCATTGGCGAACGGCGTGGATCGGCTTCTTGGCAAGGACGGCGCCGAGCACTTCCTCGTACCGGGCCTCGGCACCCTCCGGCGTGATCGCACCGCTCGCGATGCGGTGCTCGCAAATCTCGCGAAGCGTCACCCCAGTCATTGCGAGCCGGCTTGGCAGTTCGTACATCGCGGCATATCGCGGATTGCACAGGACGAGGCGGTTTTCCCGGTCGAACACGGCCAGCGCGACGGGCAGGTTGCTGACCGCGACCTCGAGCCGGTCGCGCTCCCGCGCAGCATCGGCGGCGAGCTCCAGGCCGGAGAGCAGGCTTTTCCGATAGCCCTGAACGGCCCGAATGAGCGAGCCGATCTCGTCCCGCCGGTCGGACCGCTCGACGAATTCGGCGGTGAGGTCGCCTGCGACGAGCCGTTCCATCGCCCCACTGATTTCATGCAGCGGCCTGCTCACCTCGCGTGTCAGCCAGACGAGGGCGCCGATGACGGCGAACGCGGTCAAGACGATAGCGAGACCGGCCTCGAGAAGGTACGAGCGGTAGAGGCTGTTGGCGTCGGCGGCCCAGGCCTTGCCTTTGCTGGCGACAAAGGTGAAGACCTCATCGGCCTTGTCGTGGGCGTTCCGGTAGGTATCGACGGCAATCCGGTTGAACAGGTTGACGGCCTGTTCCGCCTTGCCGTTATCGACGAGGATCGTGACCTCCGCCTGCGCGGATCGATATTCCCCCCACGCGATCAGGAACTCGCCGAGCAGCCGATGTTCTTCTTCGGTGTCCAGAGCGTCGGTGAAGGACGAGATGGCACTTTCGATCCGGCGGGCGAGCGTCGCCATGATCTCGGCCTGGTCGATACCGGGGTAGAGCAGGGAGTATTCCGGTTCGAGATGGCGTGGGATGGTATGGTGGATCGCATTGTCGACCTGTCGCGCCGCGGCCTGATGGAACTCGGTCATCGCGATCCGGACGTTGTTGATCGCCGCGAGCTCGGGCAGCCAGGCATCGGAAAGTTCCGTGGTGAACTGCCGGAAAGTCTGGAGCTGGTTCACCCCGACGATGCTGATTGCAACCACCGCCCCCAATGAAAGGCCGAAGGCCGCAGCCAGTTTCGCCCGGATACTAAAGCTGTGCTTCGACTCAACCATTCACGACACGCCAGTCGCCTTTGCAGCGGCCGTCCACCACTTCCAGTCTTCCATCCAACCGCCGAATCATGAACCGGAAGTTAGTAAGCAAACAAAAGTCTGGCGCTGCGGTCGGTTCCATCAAATCTTGAAGATTTCACGGAAATATTCCCGACTTCATTCGAGTCCAAGCCACCTGTCTTCGTGAGAAAATCAGGAAATCACAATTCAGGCCGGGGGAATCGACGCGATCGAATATTGAAGGCGATTGCCTTCCTATTCGCTGTCTCCCGTGGAGACGGCTCGCCCCTACATATGCTCGAGGAAACGCCTGGCCGCCTCGCCATGCTCGACCCTGAGCCGCTCGATATCGACCCCGACCGGCCGGCTGTCCTCGACCTGCCAGTGTCCGGCGACCATGACGCGATCGGCCGTGTGGGCACCGCAGAGCACCAGTGCGGCGAGGGGATCGCCGGCGCCGGAGAAGCGCAATTCGTCGAGCGTGTAGAGGGCGAGGTCGGCCTGACGTCCGGCCTCGATCGCGCCGATGTCGGTCCGGCCGAGGCAGCGGGCCGAGCCTTCGCTCGCCCAGCGGAAGGTGTCGAAGTGGCTGACCGAGGCGGCGTCGTAAGTGAGCCGGTTGATCATCAACGCGTGGCGGAGGCTTTCCATCAGGTTGGAATTGTCGTTTGAGGCCGAGCCGTCGACGCCGAGGCCGACCGGGCTGCCGGCCGCCTCGAGCTCCTTGGTCCGGCACTGACCGGAGGCGAGCGTCATGTTCGAGGTCGGGCAGTGGCAGACGCCGACATGGTGGCGGCCGAGGCGCTTCACCTCGTCGTCGTTGAAGTGGATGCCGTGGGCGAGCCAGACCCGCTCGCTCATCCAGCCGCATTCCTCGAGATAGTCGACCGGGCGGCAGCTGAAATGCTCGAGGCAGTATTCGTTCTCGTCGTTGGTCTCGGCGAGATGCGTGTGGAGCCGGCAGTCGAAGCGCTCGGCGAGGCCGACCGAATCGACCATCAGGCGCTTGCTGACGGTGAAGGGAGCGCAGGGTGCGAGGGCGACCTGCAGCATCGCGCCCTCGTTCGGGTCATGGTACTTCGACAGAACCCTTTCGCAGTCGGCGAGGATGGTGTCCTCGTCCTGGACGATGGTGTCCGGCGGCAGGCCGCCGTCCTTCTCCGACAGGTTCATCGAGCCGCGGGTCAGCGTCATGCGGATGCCGAGGCGCCCGGCTTCCTCGGCCTGGATATCCATCGCCGATTCGAGCCCGGCCGGGTAGAGGTAGTGGTGGTCGGAGACGCAGGTGCAGCCCGACATCAGGAGCTCGGTCAGCGCCAGCCGGGTGGCGAGGCGGAAGCCCTCCGGCGTGACGTTCCGCGCCCAGATCGGATAGAGCGCCTTGAGCCAGGGAAAGAGCTCCTTGTTGATCGCTTCTGGATGGGCGCGGGTGAGCGTCTGGAAGAAGTGGTGGTGGGTGTTGATCAGGCCCGGAATGATGACGTGACGGGACGCGTCGAAGGTCTCGTCGACCGGCTTGCCGGGGGTCGCGCCCTTGCCGACGAGCTCGACGATGCGTCCATCCTCGACCACCACGCCGCGCTCGGCGCCCATCGCGAGGATGGCAATCGGGTCCTTGATCCAAAGTCGCATGGCTGTCTCGTGTCCTTCAGGAATTCAGGGCAAGCCGGAGGCCGAACAGGGTGAAGAGCGCGCCGATCCCCCGGGAAAGCTGGCGGCGCATTACGGTGAAGCGGTCGACGACCACGGGCATCGACCCGACGATCGCCACCGTGACGTACCACGCCGCCGAAATCGAGATGAGCACACCAAAGGCGGCACCCACAAGCCAGACCGAGGCCCCGGCCGGGAGAGCGACCGCGAGGAGCGACGCGGCGACCGCCGCCGATTTCGGGTTGGCGAGGGTGGTGGCGAGCCCGGCGCGATACGGGGCGAGGCCGCGTCGCGGTCCTTCGGTCGCCGGCGCCGCATCGGCCCGGATCATCATCTGGATGCCGAACCAGACGAGATAGAGGGCTCCCGCAAGCTTGATCGTGGTGCCGGCAAAGGGCAGGGCGGCGAAAAGCGCCTTCATCCCGAGCAGTCCCGCCGCGATCCAGAAGGCCGCGCCGGTCACCACGCCGGCCGCGGCGAGCAGCGCCGGCCGGCGGCCGCCGGTCGCGCCCGTCCACACGATGACGAGGAAATTCGGGCCGGGCAGGATGACCGCCAGCGCCCACACCGCCGCAAGCGGGCCGAGGACGTGGATAGTGCCCGGGACAGGGTCAGCCATCGACGGCCGCTCCGGCGGCGACGACCTCGATCTCGACGACGAATTCCGGCCGGGTGAAGCCGCCGACGATCATCAGCGTCGAGGCCGGCGGCGGATCGGCGGTGTAGCGGTCGCGGACGGCCATGTAGCCCTGCATGTGCTCGCGGGCCGTGACATAGGCGTTGATGCGGATGACGTCGGCCATCGTGAGGCCGGCTTCGGCCAGGATCGCGGCGATATTCCCGAAGCAGAGCTCGGCCTGTCCCTCGACGGTCGCGGGAATCGCGTCGTCGGGATCGATGCCGAGCTGGCCGGAACAAAAGACGAGCCGGGTACCGGGCGGAACCTCGATCGCATGGCTGTAGCGGGCGAAAGGCGCGCGGATGGTGGTCGGCAGAATCGGCTTCAACATGACCGGACTCCAGAGGATCACACGCTACGTGTGTCCTGCCGATCGTGACAAGCGGGACGAGGGCGACAATTTCGCCATGTCTGCCGCTTTCTTGTGCAGCGGCCTTGGCCTAGATTGTCGAGGCCCGAGCCGACGACGGGCCGGGAAACGCCGGTTTCGGAGGTTTCCCGTGGCGTGACAATGGCATGTGAATTGCGAGACTTCACCGTTCCGCCCGCGCTTGACCGGTGCCTCGACGGCCCACAGGCGAGGCGGCGGATTTAACGGATTACAGGGCGCGAGCCGACGCTTCGCGCCGGAAAACTGGGAAGCGGGAGAATAACAAACATGACCATCCTGAAGACGACGGCCCTCTGCCTTCTCGCCGGTGCGGCGGCGGCGCTTGCCGGCGCGGCGACGGCGCAGGAACTCGACGAGGTCTCCTTCGGCACCAACTGGCTGGCCGAAGGCGAGCATGGCGGCTTCTACCAGGCTGTCGCCGACGGCACCTACGAGAAATACGGGCTGAAGGTCACCATCGTGCAGGGCGGCCCGAACGCGGCCAACCAGGCGCTGCTGATGGCCGACAAGATCGACTTCTACATGCAGGGCAACCTGATTGGATCCTTCTCCGCTGTCGAGCAGGACATCCCGGTGGTCGAGGTCGCGGCGATCTTCCAGAAGGATCCGCAGGTTCTGATCGCCCATCCGGATTCGGGCGTGAAGACCTTCGCGGATCTTGCCAAGCTCCCCACCATCTTCATGGCCAAGGATCTGTTCTCGACCGGCTTCCAGTGGATGAAGAAGGCCTATCCGGGCTTCAAGGACGAGCAGATCAAGCCCTACACCTTCAACCCGGCGCCGTTCCTTGCCGACAAGATGTCGGCACAGCAGGGCTACATCACCTCCGAGCCCTATGCGATCGAGACCGAAGGCGGCTTCAAGCCCGATCTGTTCCTGCTCGCCGATGCCGGCTTCGACACGCCCTCGACGATGATCGAGGCCAAGGCCGACTATGTCGCGAACAATCCCGATGTCGTCCAGCGCTTCGTCGATGCCTCGATCGTCGGCTGGTACAACTACCTCTACGGCGACAACACCGCCGCAAACGACCTGATCAAGAAAGACAATCCCGAGATGACCGATGGCCAGCTCGCCTTCACGCTCGAGAAGATGAAGAGCTTCGGGCTGGTCGATTCCGGCGCGGCCGAGGAAGGCGGCATCGGCTGCCTGTCGCTCGACCAGGTGAAGAGCTTCTTCGACAAGATGGTGGATGCCGAGGTCATCAAGGCGGACATCGACTACAGCAAGGTCGTCACCGACAAGTTTGTGTGCAAGAAGGTCGGAATGGACATGAAGAAGTAGCGGCGGACGGCGTCTTTCGCCCGCCTTTCGCGCCAATCGGCGCCCTCAACGAGCGAACGGCCGGCGCCATGCCGGCCGGTTCGCGACCGACCGACGCCGGCTTCCTGGCGAAAAACGGAGCTCGTGCTTGAATACCGCTGCGATCGCGACCGCCCCCGACCCGACGATGGGCGCCCATGCTCCGCTGGTCTCGCTGCGGGGCGTTTCGAAGACCTTCTCCAACGGCACCGTGGCGCTGCAGAACATGTCGCTCGATGTCGGCGAGCATGAATTCGTCAGCCTGCTCGGGCCGTCGGGTTGCGGCAAGTCGACGACGC
>JAGRKY010000466.1 GCA_020442095.1 Bauldia sp. | reverse complement strand
TGCTGCTGATCGGCCGCGGCGTCTTCGAGCAGGGGCTCGGCAACGCCGCCTTCCGGCCGATCTCGAGCGGCTTCATCGGCCTCGCCCTGCTGGTCCTGCTGCCGATCATCGCGGTGATCCTGATGACGACGGTGATCGGGCTTTCGATCGGCGTCGCGGTCCTGCTGGTGCTGCCCTTCCTGCTGGTCGCCGGCCACGCGGTGGTGGCGGCCTGCATCGGCATGTGGATCCTCGACCGCTCGGGCGGCCCGCGGAGCGCCGGACGGCTGATCCTCTTCATCCTCGTCGGGGCGATCATCCTCGGCATCGTCTGGCTGATCCCCTTCGCGGGACCGATCATCGCCTTCCTGGCGATGCTGGTCGGCACCGGTGCCTATTTCCGCTCGCTCGGCGGCAGGATGCAGGAAGGCGGCGGCCTGCCGCCGGTCTGAGGCGGGACCTCAGGCCCGGCGGCAACACTTTTTGTTGACCATCCCGGCCGGGCAAGCGACCTTCCGGAAAGGCATTCTGGCTTTCTCTGGAGGACGTCGTGACCAACAAGTGCATTGCGTGGCCGATCAGGCCGATCTTCGCGATTGCGGCAGTCGCCGTCGCCGGCAGCTTCACGCCGTCGCTGGCCGCCGACGACATCGGCTCGGCCATGGCGCCGTCGGGCGGCGAACGGTCCGCCGGATGGAGCCCGGACCGGATGCAGCGCGCAACGGAGCGGGTGATTCCCAACGTCGACCCGGCTTCGGTCAAGGCCGAGATCGCGGCGATGGACTCCGCCAAGGACCCGTCCGAGGCCGTCGAGAAGACCGGTGAGCGCGGCCAGGGCGATCTCTACCAGAAGCCGCTCAAGTGGGTGGGCAAGCTCTTCTACACCACCCCCGACGGCGACTATAACTGCACGGCCCAGTTCATCTCGCCGAATGTGATCCTCACCGCGGCACAATGCGTACGCGACGACAAGACCGGTGATTTCTTCACGGATTTCGTCTTCGCCCTCCAGTACAAGAGCGGCAAATATGTCAGGGCCTACGGCTACAAATGCGCGGCGACGAAGAACGCCTGGGTCCAGGACGGCAACGAGCGCTATGCCTACGACTATGCGACGATCCTGATCGATGGCGAGTCGGAAAGCGGGTATTTCGGCACGCACCGCGCCTGGCCGGCGAATGCCTATCCTGAAGCGGTGATGACCGCCTACACCAACGGCATCGCCGACGGCGGCGTGGTCCAGGCGATCAAGGGGGCGGTCACGCTCTACAAGGACGGAGTCGTGGGGCTCAATCACGGCAACAAGGCCGACATCACCGGCGCCGCCGGCGGGGCATTCGTCGGGTCCTACACGGAAGGCCCCGACCGCAATGGCAACTTCGTGATCAGCGTCGATTCCTTCACCTACGGCGACGAGCCCGGCGTCAACTACGGCCCGTATCTCAACGATGACTTCAAGAGCCTGTGGGACTACACCGAGAACAGCTGCCAGAACCCATGAAATCGCCACCTTCGCACGTCAGGTAGCGCCGTAAGAGGGGCTTGGAGGCGGCCGGAGCACCGACCGCCAGCAATAAGGAAACCACGGCCATGCGTCCGACCGTCCCGGCCCTTGTCCTCGCAGCTTCGATTGCCTTCGTTCCCGCGTCCTGTGCCGTCGCGGAAGAAAGCGGCCCGCCGCCCTCCGGGCAATCCTCGGTCACCGCGCTGAGCGGCTCCGGCCAACGCTCCCTGACCTACTGGAGCGCGGCCCGGATGGCCAAGGCGAAGTCGCCCCGGGTGCTGATCCTGAACAAGGCGCCGGCTGAACCCGACAATTCGGAATAGGGCCTTCGTCCGCGATCAGGCGATCGAGCGCCTTTCCCGGCCGGCCGCGAGCCGGATTCCTGTTCGCGCCGGCAACGGACGGCTTGCCAAGCCGGCCCCATGGGGCGATCCTTGGCGAATCCTGGATAGGGTAGGGGGCGAAAGCAAATGAGCGACCAAACCAAATCCATTCTCGCCTGGGTGATTATCGGTCTGATCGCCGGTCTCGTCGCGAGCCTGATCGTTGGCGGCGGCGGCGGCATCATCGGCTGGCTCATCGCCGGCCTGATCGGCTCGGTGGTCGGCGGCTTTCTCGCCCGGCAGCTCAACATCAAGCTGAACACCGGCAACGCCTTCCTCGACCAGGTGATCATCGCCATCGTCGGCGCGATCATCGTGCTGATCATCGCCAGGATCATCACCTGACGGTATCCGCCGGCACTTTTCGCCGAACCGACCGGCTGCCGTCCGCGGCAGGCGGCCGGGCAAGTATATCTTCCAACCCAGAAACATAGATTATCGGAGGGAATTTCATGTCACCGGCAAAGAAAGCATTCCGCTGGATCTTCGGTATCGGCCTCGGCCTCGGCCTGCTCCTCGGGCTCGTCAAGATCATCTCGCCGGAATCGGCGAGCGTCACCTGGAACGGCCAGGAGATGACCGGGATCGGCGCCCTGCTGGTCGGCGGCGGCCTTGGTGCGGTGTTCGGCCTGATTTTCGGGGCGATCATTGCCCTGATCGTTTGGCTGGTGACCCGCGGCTCCGCCAAGCGCTGAGCCGACGCCGGGCAGCCCTGTATCCGCGGCATTGGTGTTGGCCGTCGCGATCAACTATATGAAGCGGCACGCAGATGGCCCGGCCGGGCAACCGGCCGGGGAGGGGAAGACAGGATAGTCCATGGTCGTCGTAGTCGACACGGTCAGCGAGGCACGGCAACGCCCGCGCCACCCGGAAAAAGCGCACCGCCCGGACAGCGCGGTCGCCCGCAAGCCGGACTGGATTCGCGTCAAGGCGCCGAGCTCGCCGGTCTTCCGCGAGACGACCGGAATCGTGCGCGAACACGGGCTGGTGACGGTCTGCGAAGAGGCGGGCTGCCCGAATATCGGCGAGTGCTGGTCGAAGAAGCACGCCAC
>JAGRKY010000040.1 GCA_020442095.1 Bauldia sp. | reverse complement strand
GTCTTGCCGGCGCCGCCGACGACGAAATTGCCGACGCAGATGACCGGGACCGGCGGCCGGAAGCGCGGCGTCTTGCCCATCCGCCACGCCGACATCTGTCCCCAGATCCGCGACACCGGCCATAGCGCGATGGCCGCCATGCCGGGACTCGGGCTCCACCAGAAAGATGGCGCGGAACTCACGACTGGGCCGGCTCGAGGCGGACGAACGGCGCGTCCGGTTTCCCCCCGTTGCGGAAGACCGGCCGCAGCGCCAGCATCGTCCGGTCGAGCGCGCCGCGGAACGGCGACAGCGCCGCCTGGGCATTGGTCACGCACTGGTTGCGCGCCTTCGCGTCGGCGATCAGGGCGCTGGCGCTTTCCGCCAGGTTCCTGGCATCGACGACGCGGGAACCGGCGGTCAGCTTATCGAGCGCCTCGTAGACATCGGCGAAGTTCTGGATGTGGGGGCCGTGGAGGATCGCGGTGCCGAGCGCCACCGGCTCGATCGGGTTCTGCCCGCCGTGGTCGACCAGCGATCCGCCGACAAAGGCAACCGGCGCGACGCGATAGAAGAGGCCGAGCTCGCCGAGCGTATCGGCGACATAGACATCGGTGGCGGCGGAGAGCGACTGGCCGCTGCTGCGGCAGGCGACCGAGAGCCCCTGGCCGGAAAGCGCCGCGTAAAGCTCCGCGCCGCGATGCGGATGACGCGGCACGATGATGGTCAGCAGGCCGGGATGGCGGGCGATCATCTGCTTGTGGGCGGCGGCGACGAGCTCCTCCTCGCCGGGATGGGTGCTCGCGGCGAGCCAGAGCGGGCGATCGCCGATGTCGCGCGCCAGCGCCTCGCGCGCCTCGGCGTCGGCGCCCGGCGGCGGGCTATCGAACTTCAGGTTGCCGGTCACCGTCACCGCGGGAACGCCGAGCGCGCGGTAGCGCTCGCCGTCCTTCTCGGTCTGGGCGAGGCAAAGGCTCACCTGCGAAAACAGGGCATGGGCGATCGCGGGGCGCCGGCTCCAGCCCTCGAAGGACTTGCCGGAGAGCCGCCCGTTGACGATGACCAGCGGGATCCTCTCCTCCGCGAGGCTGGCGATCGCCTGGGGCCAGAGCTCCGACTCGACGAAGATCGCGAGTTCGGGGCGCCAATGGGCGAGGAAGTCCTGCACCCACCGCCTGACATCGATCGGCGAGAACTGGTGCACGGCGCCCTCCGGCAGCCGCTGCTCGGCAATCCGCGCCGCGGTCAGGGTCACGGTGGTGAACACCACCGAGCGGCCCTGGTCGACGATCTCGTTGATCAGCGGCATCACGGCATTGGTCTCGCCGACGCTCGCCGCATGGATCCATACGACCGGGCCCTCCGGACGCGGCCGGGAGGCGCGACCATAGCGCTCGTCGAGCCGGGCCGGGTCTTCCTTGCCGCGCGACACGCGATAGGACAGGAGCAGCGGCGCGAGCGGGCGCACGACGACGCTGCCGAAGGTGCGGTAGAGGCCGAATGCTGCGTTCGCGGAGAAGCTAGCCATCGCGCCGGTCGACGATCCGGTAGGCGCGGTCCGTCGCCTCGTTCAATGCCGCCTCGAGCGCCAGCCGCCTCTCTTCCAGGACCTCCTGGTCGGCATCCGCGGGCACGTCGACCGGCGTGCCGACCGCGCAGACCGCGCGGCTGAACGGCAGGTTGATGGTCGAGCGGTCCCAGCTCTTCACGTCGATCCGCCGGCTGCTGGCATAGGCGAGCGGCACGATCGGCCGGCCGCTGACCCTGGCGAGCGAGATGATCCCCATCCCGGCGCGCCGCGGCGCAAGATTCGAGATGTCCGCCGTCATCGTCACGCAGGCGCCTTCCTCCAGGGCGGCTTTCATCTCGAGGAACCCGACCATGCCGCCCTTCTCCAGCATCCGGGAAGGGTCGCGGGCGGTGGAGCCGCGAATCGTCTTGATCCCGAGCTTGCGGGCGACGAGAGCGTTGATCTCGCCGTCATGATGCTTGGAGATGAGCACGCGGGCATCGAAATCGAAGATCCGGGCGAAGGGCAGCATGAAATGTTGGCCGTGCCACATCGTGAAGATGACGGGCGCGAGATGGATGTATTTGCCGTAAGGATCGGGCGGATCGAAGGCAAGCGGGCTGGTCCTGTTGACCAGGCGCAAATAGCCGGTGGCGGTGCTGGCGATCGCGTTCTGGACACCGCGGCTGCGCAGCAACCGCGTCGAGAGCCGCGGCTTGCGCCGCCCCTTTTTCGGGAGTTTCAGCGTGGATTTCGAGGCGCCGCCGGCCTTTTCCTGGCGCGGTTCCGGCCCGGCCCCGTCAGGTGCGGAGGTCGCAATATCGGGCGCGTCGTTCTGTTCAATCGTCACTGAAATCGACCATCTGCGCCCGCCGCATCCTCAGGGAAAGCGTGGATACTTTCCCACCGGCGGGATGCACCAGACTGAAGCATTCGGACGGTGGCCCAATCCAATCATAGCGGAAGAATCGCCCTAGCTGCCGGCCCGGAGATCGGTCTCCGGATCCAGGAGGCGGTGCAGGTGAACAATGAAATAGCGCCTGCGGGCATTGTCGACCGTGGACTGCGCCTTGTCCTTCCAGGCATCATAGGCGGTGGCATAATTCGGGTAAATTCCAACGATATCAACCTCGTGGAGATCGGAGAAACGGATACCCTCGATATCCTCGAGATCTCCACCGAATACCAGATGGAGGAGCTGCGCCCCGCGATTCGGCTCAGCGTCCCTGGATTGCGCCATGTCGATCGTCTCGCCCTTCGGTTTCGTATCGCTCGTGTATCGTCTCGACCAGCCCGACGACGCGGTCGAACAGGGCCGGCGCCGCGGCGATCAGGGTCGGGTGCCCGGTGTCGCTGGTATTGTAGCGTAGCACCTCGCCCGAGAGATCGCCCAACCGCGCCCCGGCTTCCTGCACCAAAAGGTCGGCGGCCGCAAGGTCCCAGTCCCGGGCGCTCGGACGGACGATCGCGGCGTCGATTTCGCCGCCGGCGACCAGCGCGATGCGGTAGGCCAGCGAGGCGACATAGCGGGACCGCGCGGGGCTGCCGGTTTCCGCCTCGACCGCCCGTGCATAGGCGCGCGGACCGGCGAAGCGCGCGCCGATGAAGTCCCGCTTGTCGGAGGGTTTGAGCCGCCGGTCGCCCTCGAAGGCGCCGCCGCCGGCGACCGCCCAGTAGCTCACCGACAGCATCGGCCCGACGAGAACCGCGGTTATCGGCCTGCCGTCCTCGACCACCGCGAGCGAAATCGTCCATTCGTCGCGCCCTTCGAGAAAGGCGCGCGTCCCGTCGATCGGGTCGACGACGAAGACCCGGGAGCGGTCCAGCCGTTCCGGGTTGTCGGCGGTTTCCTCGGAGAGCCAGCCATAGTCCGGCCGGGCCGTGGTCAGAATCTCGGCCAGCCGCCGGTCGACGGCGATGTCCGCCTCGCTGACCGGCGAGCCGCCGTCCTTGGTCCATGCCTTCGGCCCCCGCCTGAAATAGGCGAGCGCGAGGTCGGCAGCTTCCGCGCCGGCAGCCTTGAGGAGTGCGAGATCGTCCGGGCCCGACTGCGCCACCAGCTATTGTCCCGCCACCGTCATGCCTTCGATGGCAACGGTCGGGGCATTGACCGAGAAGCGGTATTCGAGATCCGACGCCGCGACGAGATGGCGGAACATCTCGGCGAGGGTGCCGGCGACGGTGATCTCGCTGACCGGTTCGGCGAGCTTGCCGTCGCGGATCGCGAAGCCGGCGGCGCCGCGGCTGTAGTCGCCGGTCAGGAGGTTGGCGCCGTGGCCGATCATCTCGGTGACGTAGAGCCCTTCGCCGATCGCCGCCATCAGTTCCTCGGGCGACTGGTCGCCCGGTGCGAGCGTCAGGTTGGTCGGCCCGGGAGACGGGTTGCCGCCGCCGCGACTGGCGCGGCCGTTGGTCGCCAGGCCGAGCTCGCGCGCCGACGCCGAATCGAGGAACCAGGTCTGGAGGACGCCGTCCCTGATGATGTCGAGCGGCTCGGGACGCACGCCCTCGCCGTCGAAGAGGCGCGATGCCAGCCCGCGCCGCCGCGAGGGATCGTCGGTCACGTTGATGTTCGCCGGAAAGATCGCGGCGCCCATCTTGTCGAGGAGGAAGCTCGTCTTGCGGGCGATCGCCGCGCCGTTGGTGGCGCCGGCGAGGCTGCCGAGCAGGCCGCTCGCCACGCGCGGATCGAAGACCACGGTGGCCCGGCCGGTAGCGTAGGAGACGGGATTAAGCCGGCGGACGGCGCGCTCACCGGCCTTGCGACCGATTGTCGCCGGATCAGCGAGATCGGCGCGATGGGTGCGCATCGCATAATCGTAGTCGCGCTCCATTGCGGTCCCCGTCCCGGCGATCGCAGAGGCCGAAAGGCTGAAGCGCGAAGCCAGATACGAGCCGGCGAAGCCGTCCGAGGTGGCGAGCACCATGCCGCCGAGCGACCAGCCGGCGCTTGCCCCGCCGGAATTGGACACGCCCTCGACCGCCCGCATGGCGTCCTCGGCGGCAAGCGCCGCCTCGGTCAGTTCCGCCGCCTGGGGGATCGTCTCGTCGAGGAGGTCGAGGTCGTCGTCGAAGGATTTCGCCAGGAGACCGGGGTCCGCGAGGCCGGCAAACCGGTCTTCCGGCGCGGCTTTCGCCATGGCGACCGCCCGTTCGGCGAGTTCCGCCGGATCGGCGAGGACATTCGCCGAGACGGTCGCCGAGCGCTTGCCGACGAAAGCCCGCAGCGTGAAATCGTCGCCTTCGGCGCGCCGCGTCTCCTCGACCTTGCCGAGCCGCATGTCGACCGAGAGGGATACCCCCCGGACGCAGACCGTGTCGGCTGCATCCGCTCCGGCTTTCCTGGCGGCTTCGACGAGATGGGCGGCGCGATCGGTGAGGTCTGACTGGTCGAGGATTTCGGTCATGCTGTCTCCTTGCGCCGTGATGTATGGTCCTGGCGCGATTTGGGCAAGCGCGGCGGCGCCATTTGCATGCCCACGGTCCGGGTCATATGTTGCGGGCGCGGCCCTGCGGCTCGCCCCGCCTTCATTCATTCAGGTCATTCAATGTCGTCATCCGTAACCGGCGCCCAGCCCCAGAAGGCGCGATTCGTTACGGGATCGACCATGCGCCATGTGCTGGTCATGGCGGCGGCCGGCGCGGCCGGGCTGGTGGCGATCTTCATCGTCGACTTCCTCAACCTCTTCTACATCTCGCTGCTCCACGACCCGAGCCTCACCGCCGCGGTCGGCTATGCCTCGGCCCTCATCTATTTCTACACCTCGCTGACCATCGGCGTGATGATCGCCGCGACGGCGCTGGTCGCCCGGGCGCTTGGCGCCGGCGACCGGGCGCATGCCCGCGAGGTCGCCGGCTCGGCCGTGGTCTGGATGATCGTGGTCAGCGGCGGCAGCACGCTCGCCACCCTCCCCTTCGTCAATCCGTTGCTGACGCTGATCGGGGCGACCGGCAACGCCCATTCGGTCGCCGCTCTCTTCATGTGGATCGTGATGCCGACGACGCCGCTCCTCGGCCTCGGCATGTGCTTCGTCGGGCTGCTGCGCGCGGTCGGCGACGCCAAGCAGTCGATGTATGCGACGCTCGCCTATGGCGGCGCCATCCTGATCCTCGACCCGCTCCTTATCCTCGGCGTCGGCTGGGGCGTCCCGGGCGCGGCGATCGCGTCGGTCCTCGCCCGGCTGGTCATGGTCGGCTACGCGCTCCGCGTCCTGATCGTGAAGCACGACCTGATCGCGCGCCCGACCATCGCCCGTGCCCTCCGCGACTTCGGGCCGCTCGCGGCGATCGGCATCCCCGCCATCCTGACCAACATCGCGACCCCGGTCGGCGCCGGCTACGTCACCTCGGCGATCGCACCCTATGGCGACCAGGCGGTCGCCGGCTGGACGGTGATCTCCCGCCTCCTGCCGGTCGCCTTCGGCGGGCTGTTCGCGCTGTCGGGCGCCGTCGGCCCGATCTTCGCGCAGAATTACGGTGCCGAAGCCTATGGCCGGGTCCGCGCCACCCTCGGCAACGCCATCACCGTCGCCGGCGTCTATTCGATCGTCGTCTCGGCGATCCTCTTCCTGATCCAGCACTGGATCGTCGTCGCCTTCCACCTCGCGGGCGACGGCGCCGTCCTCCTCACCGACTTCAGCACCTATTTCGCCATCACCTTCGCCTTCGCGGGCGGCCTCTTCGTCGGCAATGCGGCCTTCAACAATCTCGGCCACGCGCGGCTGTCGACGGCGTTCAACTGGGGCCGCGCGATCCTCGGCACCGTGCCCTTCGTCCTTGCCGGCGAATATCTCTACGGGATGAAGGGGGTGCTCGCGGGGTATTTCATCGGCGGCATCCCCTTCGGCATCGCCGCGGTCTTCGTCGCCTACCGGATCATCGCCCGGCTCGGCCGCGATCGCCAGTCTCCCGCTGCGGACGACGCCCGGCCCGCAATGGCCGGCGGTCCCGCGCCGGGCGACGACTCAGTCCTTGGCGAGTAGCGCCATCTCTTTCTCCACGCGCCGTTTGACCTCGTCCTTGATCGGCGCGGCGCCATGGATGATCTGCGTCGCCTTCATGAAGTCGAGCACGCGCGCCTTGACCGGCGGCTGGATGACGACGACGTGCGGCGCATGCGGCCCGCGCAGCTTCTCCGCCATGATCGACTGCATCAGGAGCTGCGTCGCGCCATAGATCGCCTCGAGCGACCCCGGCATGCCGCCGCCCTTGCGGTCCACCGGCCCACCGACGATATCGACGGCGATGACGATGTCGACATCCTTGGCGACGATGTCGAAGGGCAGCGGGTTGATGACGCCGCCGTCGACCATCGCCTGGCCGTCGATCCGCACCGGGCGGAACAGCATCGGGATGGCGGCGGAGGCGGCGAGCGCCGGAAACAGCGGTCCGGAATCGATCACCGCCTGCTTGCGGCCATAAAAATCCGTCGCGACGACCTTGAGCGGGATCGTCAGGTCCTCGAAGCTCTTCGGCAGGCCTGCGGGCAGGAAGGTGTCCATCACCCGCTCGGCGTCGAACTGGCCGATGGTGAAGCCGCCCTCCGAGAAGAGGTCGCGCATCCGCTTGGGACGGAGCTGCCACAGGCGGCCGAGCACGTCGGTGCGGTTCTTGAACATCTCGATCGCGTAACGCGAGATGTCGGTACCCGTCATCCCGGCGGCGTAGCCGGCGCCCATCACCGCGCCGATCGAGGTGCCGGCGATCGCCGAAGGCCGCAGCCCCATCTCGTCGAGCGCCTCGAGGACAGGGATGTGACCCAGCCCGCGGGCGCCACCGCCGCTGAGCGCGAGGCCGATTTTCGGTTCCCGTTTCATGACAAAGATGTGCGCTCGGCAAGCGCCGTTTCAAGGCGGCGCCTGACCTCGTCCTTCATCGGCTCGCAGGCATCCATGATGGCCGCTGCCTTGGTGAAATCGAGAATGTTGAAGGCTGCGGTCGGCATCCGGATCAGCACGTCGGGAGCGGGTCCCGCCTTGAGTTTCTGCATCATCAGGGAACGTATCAGAATCGAGGTGGCGCCGAAGAGCGATTCGAGCGATCCGGGGATTCTGTCAGCACCGCCTGTCGGTTCGGTGACCACATCGGACGCGATAACGAAATCGACGTCGTCCAGAACATCGAAGGGCACGGGATTGCAGAGGTTGCCGTCGACCATGACGCGACCGCCGACCAGCACCGGCCGGAAAAGCATCGGCACGGCCGCCGATGCCGCCACGGCACGGATCAGGGGGCCGTCGCCGAGCACCGCCTCGTCGCCCGAATAATAGTCTGTCGCCACCGCCTTGAAGCGGATCGGCAGGTCGGAAATCTGGTCCGGGAGCCCCTCGGGCAGGAAGATGCCGAGGGCGCGCTCCAGGTCGTACTGGCCGATGCCGATGGCGATCTCATCGAGCTGCCGCGGCCGCATCTGCCACAGGCGCCCGAGGAATTTCGACCGGCTGCGGAAGACGTCGATGGCGTGGCGCCGGATTTCCGCGCCCGACATGCCGGCGGCATAGGCGGCGCCGATCACCGCCCCCATCGACGTCGCTGCGATCGCCGACGGCCTCAGGCCAAGCTCGTCCAGCACCTCGAGCACGAGGATATGGGCAAAGCCCTGGGCCGCGCCTCCACCAAGGGCCAGACCGACACGGAGATCGTCCGGGCCGGCGGCCATCCTCAGGTCGCCGGCTGGCCGACCCGGACGATGGTCATGTCGCCGGAGAAGAGCCGCGCCGCCGCCTTCCGCACGTCCTCGATGGTGACGGCCGCGATCATGTCGTTGCGCTTGTTGATGTAGTCGATGCCGAG
>JAGRKY010000039.1 GCA_020442095.1 Bauldia sp. | reverse complement strand
ATCATCACCGCATCGCCGATGAACTTGTCGATCGTCGCGCCATGGGCGAGCGCGATGGTCGACATCTCGGTCAGATACTGGTTGAGCATCTGGGTCAGGTCTTCCGATTCCAGCCGGTCGGCGGTCTCGGTGAAGCCGACCAGATCGCTGAAGAAGACCGTCAGCTTCTTGCGCTTGGAGGCGACCTCGGCGGTCTGCTCGCCGGTGAAGATCGACTGGTAGATCTGCGGCGACAGATACTTGGAGAGCTGGTTGGAGAGCTGCTCCAGCGCCTGCGACTTCTCGGCGAGCTCGGTCTCGCGCTCCTTCAGCTCGGTGATGTCCGAATAGACGGCGACGATGCCCCCCTCGGCGGTCCGGCGCTCGCTGACCATGATCCAGACGCCGTCGTGGCGCTGCATGACATGCGGCGCGCCGGGACTGCGGTGGGTCCACAGCCGCTCGGCGATCCACGCATCCTCGCGCCCCTCCGCCTCCCTGATATTGCCTGCCGCCACCGCCCGGCGGATGACCTCCTCGAAGGTCATGCCGGGATGGATCTCGTCCTTGAGTTCAGGATGGACCAGCGTGCCGTACATGTCGTTGAAGACGACGAGCCGGTCTTCGGCATCGTAGAGCGAGAAGGCCTCCGAGATGCTCTCGATCGCGTCATAGAGGCGCCGCCGCGCCGCCTCGATCTCCCGCAGGTTCGATTTCTGCACCTCGACGGTTATGTCGCGGAACACGCCGAGCGCCTGGGCCATGTTGCCGAGCTCGTCGTTGCGGTCGCGGCCCGGGATGTCGATCGCGGTGTCGCCGGAAGCGATCGCGGTCATCGACCGGGTAATCGCCTGGATCGGCCGGATGATCCGCGGGTTGACGTAGAGATACATGACGATGAAGGCGCCGAGCAGGCCGACCACCGCGATGGCCGCGATGATCCAGCGCGTCTCGCCGAGGACTTCGTGGGACGCCGCGGCAACCTCCCCGCTCGACGCCTCGGCGACGTCGACGAGGTCGCTGATCGAGGCATGGAAGGTCTCCGACAGCGCGTTCGAGGTATCGAGGGCCGCGTGTGCCGTCTCCATTTCGCCGAGCTCCGAACGGCGAAGGCTGAAGATGCCGTCGGCTCCCTTGCCGATGTCGATGATGGTGCCGGCGGTCAGCCTGAGGTTCCTGAGCTCCTCGCTCTTCGGCAGGTCGCCCATCGCCCGGTCGATATGCCCGGCCGACGCATCGAAACGCTCCGCCAGCGGGCCGAGGCGCTCGATATCCGATACGTTGGCCGCCTCGTTGAGAAGCCCGGCGGCGAGGTTCCCCTCGGCCCGGATGACAAGCAGGTCGGTCAGCCGGTTGGCGCCCGTATCGATCAACCCCCGGACCGCCCGCGACTGGCTGGAAACGATCGTCTCGATCGTCGTCACCAGCCCGGTGCGGGTCGTGTCGACCATCGCCTCGATAACCCCGAGGAAGGCGTCGTGATCGACCCGCAACGCGGCCTCGTCGAACGTCGCGGGCGTTTCCGGGACACCGGCAACGCCCGGGCCGTTGCCGCCAATGCTTTCCCGGTAGGCGAGGATCTTGTCGACCGCTTCCGCCAGCCGGCGAATGCCGATGACGTCCTGCAGCCCGGCCAGCTGGTCTCGGATTCGCGCTTCCGACACCGCCAGCGCCTGGCTGACGGCGCTGCGCACGTCGGGGTCGTCGCTATGGGCGCCCTCGCGCAGCACGCCGACGATCCGGTCGACGCTCGCCCGCAGCGCACTCAGCCCGGTCAGCGTCCTGGTGCCCTCTTCCAGCCCGCCGCGGATCGCGCTTGCCGCCTCGTCATTGTGGGATTCGCTGCCGATCACCAGGTCGAAGACCGCGTCGTCGATCAGCGGTTCGAGGATCTCCAGGAAACGGGTATGGGTCCGCGACAGCAGGTCGGTCTGTTCCTTGCTGCGGCCGGCGATCGCGATCCGCCGCTTGACCGCCCGGTCGATGATGTCGATCTGGCCGAAGATCCCCTCCGCCTGGCCCCGCAATTGCTCGGCGACATCGGAGGAAATGCCGAGCGCGGTCCATTTTCCGATCAGCCTGTCGAGTTCTTCCCTGACATGGGCGAGCACGTCGGTCTGCCGGAGGCGCTCCTCCTGGGTGTCGCTCGCCATGATCGCCGGCGCCACCGTGGTGATCTCGGAGGCGTGCTGCGCGATCTGCAGCGCCAGCGTGATCTCCGGCACACTGGTCGAGACGATGGTCGTCACCGCCCGCTCGACATGGGAGAAGACCAGCCATGCGACCAGCGCTCCGATGACGATCAGCGCGGCCAGCGCGGCGAAGGCGGCGGTCAGCCGCGACTTGATCCCGAAGCGGAAATGGACCCGGTTGTCGACCGCCGAGATCTGATCCCTGAAGCGCTCGCGGATGTCGCTCATTGGATCGCGGCCGGCTCGACGTAGCTGAACGAGTCGTCGGGATTGGTGGTCGTCAGGTAGACCGCGTCCGATCCCTGGTTGTCGCCGGGACCGAAGGACAGGGGGAAATTGCCGAGGTCGTAGCGGCCGTCGCGGCTGAACAGCGCGAGGAAGTCCTCCCGCGTCGGCTCAGGGCCGAGTTCCTTCAGCGCCTCGACCACCAGCCGGCCGACCGCATAGCCTTCGAGCCCGACGAAGCTGTCCTCGGCCCAGGCAAGGTCGGTCGCCGGCTCCCCGGATTCGCCGGTCAGCGCCGCGCGGTAGTCCCTGACCAGCCCGATCCGCGCGTCGTCATAGAGCGGCACGACCTGGGAAACGACGACCGGCGGCTCGTCCGGACCGAGTTCCTCGGCCAGCGCCTTGCTGCCGACGAAGGAGAGCGTCGCATAGACCGGGTCGACGCCGATGTCGTGGGCAATGCTGATGAAGGCCGCGGTCGGCTTGTAGGCGCCGACGATCACCACCGCCTCCGGGTCGGCGCGGCGGATGGCGAGGACGCCCCGCTTCACGGCGGTGGTGTTGCGCATATAGGTGAAGTCGGCCACCGGCTCGAGGCCGCGCCTGGCAAGCGCCGCCACCGTTCCCTCCAATCCCGCCTGGCCGAAGCTGTCGTCCTGATAGAAGATGGCGATCCGCGTGAAACCGAGATCCTCGGTGAGGTAGCGCACCAGTTCCTCCGCCTCCTGGTCGTAGGAGGCCCGGAGGTTGACGACGGTCCCGAGATCGGGATCGCGCAGCCGGGTCGCCCCGGTGAAGGGACCGACGAAAGGCACCCCGGCATCCTCGGCGATCGGCTCCGCGGCCAGCGACGTCGGCGTCCCGACCTCGCCGACCAGCGCGAAGACGCTGTCCTCGTCGATCAGCCGCCGCGTGTTGACGATGGCTTTCTCGGGTTCGTAATTGTCGTCGTAGCTGATCAGTTCGAGCGTGCGACCGTGGATGCCGCCGGCGCGATTGGCCTCCCGGAAAGCGGCGAGAATGCCGGCCTTGAGTGCGAGGCCGAGGGAGGCCGCCGGCCCCTCAAGCGCCGCCGACTGGCCGAAGACGATGCGGTCGTCGAAGACGCCCGGCTCGGCATGGGCCTCCGCCGCCGCGAACAGCGCGGTCGCAAGCGCCATCGCCGTCGCGAACCCGGGCGCAAGCCAGCGCTTCGCGCACCGCGCGCCGCCATTCTCCCTCGCTGCGCCCGACCGGGACATGCCTGGCCTGCTCCCTGCTACCAATGCTCGAAAGCGAGCCTAATCCACGTTTGACAACAGAACGTCAAGGAAGCGCGCCACAGCCCGCCGGCCCGCCCCGCTCAGGTGAGCGGCGTGGTCGGGGTCTGCGCCCGCTTCGAGCGGGCCCGCTCGATCCCGAGCCGCCGCTCGCGGAAGATGACGAACAGCCCGGCGCCGATGACGATCGCGGTGCCGAGAAGCATCCGCTGGCTCGGCCAGGTATCGAAGACCAGCAGGCTGACGGTCAGCGCCCAGATCATCGACGTATAGTCGAAGGGCGCGATCATCGACGCACCGCCATAGCGGAAGCTCTGGGTCATCAGCACCTGGCCCATGCCGCCGAAGATCCCCGCCGCGACCAGCGACAGCAGGCCGGGAAGGTCCGGCATCACCCAGCCGAAAGGCAGGGTGACCAGCGCGAAGAGCGAGGTGAAGAGCGAGAAGTAGACGACGATGGTCGCCGCGCCCTCGTAGCGCACCATCGCCCGCACCTGGGTCGAGGTCACCGCGCCGAGGAAGGCGCCGCTGACCGCGATGATCGCGCCGAAGGCGCTGCGCTCGGTGGCGCCGCCCTCGACGTCGGGCCCGACATAATCCGAAAGGATCACCAGCACGCCGATCAGGCCGATGATCACCGCCGACCAGCGGTAGATGCGGACCTTCTCGCCGAGGAAGATCACCGCCAGCACCACCGTCATCAGCGGCGCCGCATAGCCGATCGCCGTGGCATCGGCGATCGGCAGCAGCGACAGCGCCGTGAAGCCGAGGAACATGGTCACCGCACCGCTGACCGAACGCACGAAATGGCGGCCGATCCGCTGCGTGTAGAAGACCGACGGGAACTGCCCGCGCCACATCACCCAGGCAAGCACCGGGATCAGCGCGAAGAAGCTGCGGAAACAGACCAGTTCGCCAATCGGATAGCGGGCGCTGTCCAGCTTGATCAGCGTGGCCATCGCGGTGAACGACAATGTCGATGCGACCTTGAGCGCTATCCCGACAAGTGGGCGCGCGTGTTCTGGCGGGTCCATTGGATTTGGCCCGAACGGACCACAGACCGGCGAGAGTCGCAAGCCCGAACGGTTCCTGCGCCGCAACAAAAAACCGCCGGTCTCGCGACCGGCGGCTTTGTCCCTGATGCGGTCCGCGCCCCCAAGGGAGACGCCGCGTGACCGTCTCTGCTAGATCTTCGAGTCCTGGATCGCCATCCACACCCGCTCCGGCGTCGCCGGCATGTCGATATGGGTGATGCCATAGCCGCGGTTCAGCGCATCGACGATCGCGTTCATCACCGCCGGGCAGGAGCCGATCGAACCCGCCTCGCCGGCGCCCTTGATGCCGAAGGCATTGGTCTTCGACGGCACGTTCCGCGTCTCGAAGTTGAAGCTCGGCACGCCGTCGGCCCGCGGCATCGCATAGTCGAGGAAGGAGGCCGAAAGGAGCTGACCGTCCGCGTCGTAGACGGTGTGCTCGTAGAGCGCCTGGCCGAGACCCTGGACGACGCCGCCATGGACCTGGCCTTCCAGCAGCATCGGGTTCACCGTCGCGCCGAAATCGTCGACGATCCAGTAGCCGACGATGTCGGTGACGCCGGTCTCCGGGTCGATCTCGATCTCGGCGACATGGCTGCCGTTCGGATAGGTCGGCTCGGGCTGCTCGAACTCGTCGTCGAAGGCGGTCAGCGCCTGCGGGTCCTTGGCGGATTTGGCGAGATCGGAAAGCGACACGCCGCGATTGGTGCCGGCGACCCGGACCATCCCCTCGGCGAGTTCGAGATCCTCGACCGAGGCCTCGAGCTGGTCGGAGGCGAGCCGCTTGACCTGGTCGGCGAGCTTCACCGCCGCGTTATGCACCGATACCGCGCCGAGCGGGATCGAGCGCGAGCCGCCGGTCCCCTCGCCGTTCGGCACCTGGTCGGTGTCGCCTTGGATCACCCTGACCTTGTCATAGTCGATGCCGAGCTGGCCGACGATGAACTGCGAATAGGCCGTGGCATGGCCCTGGCCGTTGGTCTGGGTGCCGATCAGCAGGGTCACGGTGCCGTCCTGCTCGAGCCGGACCGTCGCCTCCTCGGAACCCGGGAAGGCGCAGGCCTCGACATAGGTGGCGATGCCGTAGCCGCGCAGCTTGCCCGCCGCCTTGGACGCCGCCGCCCGGTCGTCGAAGCCCTTGTAGTCGGAGACCTCCAGCGCCCGTTCCATATGGCCGTCGAACTCGCCGCCGTCGTAGATGCGGCCGCCCTGCGTCTCGTAGGGGAAGGCCTCCGGCCTGATGAAGTTCCGCCGCCGGATCTCGACCGGGCCGAGGCCGGTGTCGCGGCCGCACTGGTCGACCAGCCTCTCGATCAGGTAGGCGGCCTCCGGCCGGCCCGCGCCGCGATAGGCGTCGACCGTCGCGGTGTTGGTGTAGATGCCCCGGCACAGCGCAAAGAGATGCGGGATGTCGTAGACGCCGGTCAGCATGGTCAGCTCGCCCTCGGGGATGAAGGGTCCGTACTGGGCGAGATAGGCGCCCATGCCGGCGAGCAGGTCGACCCGCATGGCGAGGAACTTGCCGTCCTCGTCCATCGCCATTTCGGCGACCGCGAAATTGTCGCGGCCATGGCTGTCGACGAGGAAATGCTCGCTGCGCTCGCTGATCCACTTGACCGGCTTGCCGACCCGCTTCGCGGCGATCGCCGCCAGCGGATACTCCTGGTAGACGAAGGACTTGGTGCCGAAGCCGCCGCCGACATCGGGCGTGATCACCCGGATATTCTTCGCCGGGATGCCGAGGATGTCCTTGGCGATGCGGTCGCGCATGCCATGGCCGCCCTGGGTGCCCATGGTCAGCGTGTAGCGGTCCGTCGCGGCGTCGTATTCGGCGACGATGCCGCGCGTCTCCATGTAGTTGGCGACGAGGCGGTTGTTGACGATCTCGATCCGCGAAATCCGCGCGGCGCGCAGCATCGCCGCGTCGGTCGCGCCCTTGGCGCCGCGCGAGCAGGTGAAGGCGACATTGGTGCCGTGCTCGGGCCAGACCAGCGGCGCTTCGTCGTCTAGCGCCCCGCGCAGATCGGCGATGGCCGGCAGCGGATCGTAGTCGATCTCGATCGCCTCCGAAGCCATCTTCGCCTGCTCCAGCGTGTCCGCGACGATGAAGACGATCGGGTCGCCGACATGCCGCACCATCTCGCCGCAGAGCAGCGGGTGCTCCGGTATCCACGGATGGGAGCCGTCGACCTGGCGAATCTTCGCCTTGCAGGGCAGGCCCTTCACGCCGCCAAGGTCGTCATGGGTCATGACGAGCTGGACACCAGGCATCTCGCGCGCCGCCGAAAGATCGCCGATCTTGATCTTCGCATGGGCCATTGACGAGCGCAGCACGTAGGCGTGGAGCGTGCCTTCCGGCGTATAGTCATCGGTGAAATGACCGGCTCCGGTGATCAGGGCCTTGTCCTCGGTGCGCTTGGCGCGGGCACCCATGCCGAATTTGGGCGGGGCAACGTTGTTCATGTCCGGCTCGGCCCTTGGGCCGCCTCTTCTCGTTCAGTTGAGCGGAATCTGCCGTCGGGAACTGGTGACGGCCGAAGCGGTATCCGACCAGATCGCAGCGGGAAAGGCAACTCCGGCGATCGCAATGGGTTATCCGAATATTCGCGACAAACCACAGGTTTTGATAGGGTGCCGCCGGGCAACCACCCGGACATTCTGAAAAAGGCAATTCCAGTCATGATCACCGACCCGCCGCTGCTCACCGTTCGCCGCAATTTCCCCCGTCCCACGAAGGAACAGGTCGCCGCCTTCACCGGCGTACAGACCGGCCACGCCGTCGATGCCATGCAGGGCAGCGGCGCGCTCGACGGCCGAATCAAGTCGATCGGCGGGGTGAAGCCCTTCTGCGGCGTTGCCGTGCCCGCGGGCGACGGACCGGCCGACAACCTTGCGACCTTCGGCGCCCTCGCCGTCTCCCGGCCGGGCGACGTCATCATCTCGGCGAGCGGCGGCTTCACCGGTGTCGCGGTGATCGGCGACCTGCTGCTCGGCATGATGAAGAACAGCGGCTGCGCCGCCTTCGTCACCGATGGCTTCGTCCGCGACGTGGTCGGCATCCGCGGTGTCGGGCTGCCCTGCTACGCCGCCGGCGTCACGCCCAATTCGCCGGTCCGCAACGGCCCCGGCACGGTCGGCCTGCCGGTGATGGTCGGCGGCGCGATGGTCGGCCCCGGTGACATCGTTCTCGGCGACGAGGATGGCGTGGTCGTCGTCCCCTTCGCCCGGATCGAGGAAGTCATCGAGCGCCTCGCGCTGGTCAGGGCCGCCGAGGCCGATCTCGAAGCGAAGGTGAAGGCGGGCCTCAAGATGCCCGATTTCATCCAGAGCCGGATCGACGCCGGCCTGTTCAACGAGATCGACTGAGCGGGTCCGATGCGCATCGCGATGATCGGCGCC
>JAGRKY010000465.1 GCA_020442095.1 Bauldia sp. | reverse complement strand
AGCAATTGTCGGTGAAGATCACCACCCGGTCGCCGCGGCCGAGGCCGCGGTCGCGCATGGCAGCCGCCAGGCGATCGGACATCCGGTCGATCTCACCATAGGTCAGCCGGTCCTTGCCGGCGACAAGGGCCACCTTGTCCGGCAGGCGCAGGGCACTCGCCCGGAGGAATTGCTCGACCCGCATGGTCCGGTCTTCCCTTCTCAAGCGGCGACCGAAGCGGCGTTGCCCAGCTTGCCCGCCACATAGGCGACGATGGCATCGATAGAATCGAGGTTTTCCGGGACGATCTCCGCGTCGGCGACCTGAATCGCGAAATCGCTCTCGAGGAAGGTCACGAGCTCGAGGATGCCGGTCGAATCGACGAGCCCCGCCTCGAGCAGGGAGGTCGAACCATCGAGGTTCGCGTCATCCTCGCTGAAGATGAAATTCTCGTCGATGAACTGACGGATACGGCTCTCGATTTCGGTATTGGGCATGTTCTTGTCCTGGCCTCTGTTTGACTAAGCCGCCACGGTCGCCGGAGGCGCCGCCGCGACCTCCTGCGAAAAGGCGTGATGGAGGAGCTGGGTGGAAAGGATCCCGACCAGCGCGGTGTTGTCGCGGAAGCCGAGGGACCCCTTGCCGCGTCCCTTGGCGACCAGCTTCTCGACCGCGCGCGGCGCGAAGAAGCCGGCATCGGCGATCGCCTGCGGCGCAAGATGCCGGCCGACATAGGCGGGCGCGTCCTCGCCGAGGAAGGAGGGGCTGTCCGGCGCGCGATAGGGCTGCTTGACCCGGTCGCCGATCGATGGCGGCAGGACGCCAGCCATCGCCTCGCGCAGGATGTGCTTTTCCCTGAGGCCGCGGATCTTGAGCCGCGGCGGGATTCGCGCCGCGAATTCGACCAGCCGGTGATCGAGGAAGGGGAAGCGGCCCTCGACCGCATGGGCCATGGCGACCCGATCTCCTTGAGCCGAAAGGATGTAGCCCGGGAGAAGGTAGGCAGTCTCCAGATACTGCGCCTGCGACAACGGATGCCAGCGCTGGAAATCGGCCGGCAGGTGGGCGCGCATATCGTCCAGGGCGTCGTAGCCGTGGAGTTCCTCGCGCAGCTCGGCCGAGAAGAAGGCCTTTGCACCGGCGGTCGACTGGAAGCGCGGCAGGTGCGAGAAAAGCGGATCATCGACCGCATCGAGGCCGGCGCCGAAAAAGGCGTTGCGATAGCTCTGCGACTGGCCCTTGAGGGCCGGCAGGTAGGGATAGAGCCGCTGGAAGAGGAGCGGCCGCCACTGCGACTTCGGTTGGGCGGCGCAGAAACGGCGGAGCTTCGCCTCCTTGAAGATGTCGTAGCCGGCGAAGACCTCGTCGGCGCCCTCGCCGGTCAGCACGACCTTGAAGCCGTTGTCGTGGACGAGCTTCGACAGGGCGAAAAGCGGCGCCGGCGCCGTCCTGACGATCGGCTGCTCGGTGTGGCGGATCACCTCGGGGAACATCCGCCCGATGTCGGAGCCGCGACAGGGCACCGCCATATGGTCGGTGCCGAGCGCCCGGACCATCTCGAACTGGAAGGCGCTCTCGTCGAATTCGGGGCTCTCGAAGGTGACCGAGAAGGTGCGCAGCCGGTCCGGCACGATGCGGTGGACCGTCGCCGCGATGATCGAGGAATCGAGGCCGCCGCTGAGATAGGCGCCGACCGGCACGTCCGACCTGAGCCGGATCCGGGTGGCGTCGGTGAGAAGCGACCGCAGCTCCTCGGCGATCTCGGTCTCGGGGCGGTTGTCGAGCTCACCGGCTTCGCCGGCGTCGGGATAATCGAGCCGCCAGTAGGGGCGGACCGCGATCTCGTTCGGCGTCGCGACGAGGACATGGGCCGGCGGCAGCGTGCAGACGCCCTTGAAGGCGGTCCGCGGCGCAAGCGGAAACCAGAAGGTGAAGGTCTGGTCGATCGCGACCGGATCGATCTCCGGCCGGATCTGCGGCACCTCGAAGAGCGCCTTGGCCTCGGAGGCGAAATAGAGACAGCCGCCCCGCCAGGCATAAAAGAGCGGGCGGACGCCCATCCTGTCGCGGGCCAGCATGAAGCGCCGGGCGCGACGGTCCCAGAGGGCAAAGGCGAAATCGCCATTGAAGGCGGTGACGCAATCCGGGCCCATCTCCTGATAGGCGCGGATGATTACCTCCGTATCGGAATCGGTGCGGAAGCGATGGCCCCTGGCGATCAGTTCGTTGCGCAGCTCGACGAAATTGAAGATCTCGCCGTTGAAGGTGACGACGACATCGCCCTCGTCGCTCGCCATCGGCTGCTGGCCGGAGGCGAGATCGATGATCGACAACCGGGCATGGCCAAGGCCGACGCCCGGCTCGACATGAACGCCGCTTTCATCGGGACCGCGATAGCGGATCGCGCCCACCATGCGGCGCAGCATCAGCTCCGGCGGCTCCTGTGTCTGTAGATTTCCGAAGTAGCCGGCGATGCCGCACATGGGGGGCTTTTCCCAAAGAGATCCGCGAAATATTCAACGGAAACCCTAGTAGAGTAAGGTTAGCGAACAGAGGGTTACGCTACAAAGCCAAACAATCGATAGCGTAAATATTAACTTTCAATCGAAAGTGTTAAGGTTAACCATAGGTTAATTCGACAAACGACTTCGACAGACCGTTGATTTCGCTAGCCGAACATTCCGCCGACGACGGCGGACCAGGTCTCGCCGGCGAGACCGGTTATCAACGCATCGCCGCTGTGGATGGCGGCAAGCAGGTCGGCGCGGCGGGTGTGGACGACCATCGACGAGGAATGGACGAAGATCGCCTTTCGACGGAGCAGAAGGTCGGCGAGTTCCGGCTGGACCCGGCCGCGGACGGCCACCGCGCCCCGCCGCCAGGCATCGGCGATCAGGTCGTCGACGACGTCCTCCGCCGCCTTCGGCGCGGCGAAGATGTCGAGGACGAAGGCGATGCCGCCGGACCGGACACAGTAGAGATAAGCGCCGACCGTCCGCCCCCTGCGATCGCGGACGATGCGGCGGACCTGCGGCCCGAAGCGCTCCTTCTCCGACGCCTGGGCGACGAACCAAGACAGGCTTTCGCGATCCCAATCGGGCCGCAGCGCATAGACCGGGCAGAGCGTGAGGACGGCATCGGCGAACGTCGCCTCGTCGACCTCCTCGCCCTTGTCGAAGGACGGGTCGACCGGGAGCGGATTCCTGCGGATTCGCCCGGCGCCCCAATCGAACAGCCTGGCCAGCGGCGCGAGGATCGCGGCCGCACGCGCCTTGGCCGACAGGATGCCGACCGCCATCGCGGCCGGCTTGAAAACCCTCAGCCACTCCATGCTGTAGGCCGGCTCGGTGAGCCCGCCAAGCTTGTCCCACATCGTCCGGGATATCTCGTTGGCGGTTTCGCTGAGCGAGACGTCCTGCGGGCCATTGAGGTAGGAGCGCAGCAGGCGCGCGCCCATCACCGGGTTGTTGACCGACTTGTCGACCATCAGCGTGCCGCCGACGGCGGCGAGAACCGGCTCGCCATTGAACAGGAGACGAAGCGGGCGGACGGCGATGAAGCCGCTGACCGCCCCGTCGGGTCCGGCAAAGACCAGGGATGGCAGGCGGGGATCCTGCCAGGGATGCTCGAACAATTCGCGCCGCAGATACGGCTCGAGCATCTGTTTGCCGGGCCTGGTCCCTTTCCGGAAGGTCGCCCGGAACAGGCGCGCGACGGCCGGGATATCCTCGACGGTGCACGGGCGTATGCCGCCGGCAGCCGCCGTTTCGCGCTGATCATCGCTCCGGACTATCCCGGTATCGAGCATTTTTCGAGGACCTGTGGGCTCGGCACGGACACGCCGGCCTCTCAAAGGCGCCGGCCGTCCACCCTGCCACACGCTGCCCTAACGAATCCTTGCCCACAAAATCTCCCTTTCGCGGGAGCGGAATTGCACAACTTCGTTAGGCGTGGGCATATTGAAGCAATTGTGTCCGAGGAATGGCCTTCGCCCATGGTTACCCTCACCCGCAACATCTTCGACGTCGTTTCTGGTCACGCAGCCGAAAGCCTTCGAGCTTTCAGCCGTGAGGTCCATGGGGCGCTTCCAGGAAGAGTCGTACGTGTTGTCTTGTTCGGTTCACGCGCTCGAGGCGATGCACGTCGCGATTCTGACTATGACGTCGCGGTTTTTGTGACGGGACTTGCCGACCGGCGTTCCGTGGATCACATGCTCTCGGATATTGCCTATCCGCACATCCTTCAAGGAGTTCATATTAGACCGATCGCGATACCCTCCGAATATCTGGCGCCTTTGGGCCAACATCCGCTTGTCGACAGAATTGTCCGCGAGGGGATCGCGGTGTCATGAAGCGCTCCGGGATGAAGCATCCCCCAAAGAAGAAGCACACGAACAAGGTGCGAAAGCCGCCTGTCGAGCCACTGAGCGAGGACGAAAGATCAGCGCTCGCACAGCAGGAATTCGACAAATCAGTCTTGCATCTGGAGGAAGCGGAGAGCCTGTCCGGCTGGGGCAAGACACCCAATGCCTGCGCCCATTCGGCCTACTACGCCATGCACCATTGCGCCGCAGCCGCGATCCTGGCTGCCGGTGGCGTCGGCAAACGCAAGGACGTACCGAAGAGTCACGAGCACGTTATCGAACACTTCGGAAAACTGACAGAAAGCGAACCTGGCTTCCTCGGGGATGCAGGAAGGGCGCTCAGTCGCGCCCGCACGGATCGGGATGTCGCCGACTACCAACTGGAGCGCAGCGTCAGCAGTGCAGACGCCGCGGCGACGACTATCGAAGCTCGGAAGTTCGTCGACGCATGCGCAGCGAAATGGGGCTTCACAAAAAGCACCTAGTAGCGACGTTTTCGATCTTCCTGATCAGGCCGCCTGCTGCTCTTCGATCGGCGGCGGCTCCATCGCGCCGGTCATGATCGCCACCGCGTCCGACATCGAATAGTCGCGCGGATTGATCACCGCGATGCGCCGGCCGAGGCGGTGGATATGGATGCGGTCGGAGACCTCGAAGACATGCGGCATGTTGTG
>JAGRKY010000464.1 GCA_020442095.1 Bauldia sp. | reverse complement strand
TCGCCCCGTCGAGCCGGGCGACGGTTGCCTTGACGACGCCGTCCCGGCGCAGCCGCCGGGCGCGTTCATGAACGGCAGGCGCCGAGAGGTTCAGCAGGCGGCCGAGTTCGGCGTAGCTGCGGCTCGCATCCTCGGCGAGCAGGCCTAACAATCTTCGGTCCGTATCGTCCATGCGGGCCGCGCGTGGCCGCGCCGGCCGAACCGTTTCTGGATTTTCCGCCAAGGCGCGACTCCCGCTATCGAGCTGAATGAATGTCAGTGTATTGGGAAGAATACCTAACATTATTCAGTCGCGGGGTCTGCCATGTTCGACACCAAAGTCGCCATTCTGGTCCTGGACGACCTTCCGGTCTGGCAGAAGCTGAATGTCACGGCCTTCCTTGCGACCGGAATCGCCGGCACGGCCCCCGATGCGATGGGGCTTCCCTACGAGGACGGCACGGGGCGCACCTACGCCGCGCTGCTCGGCCAGCCGATCATGATCTTCGCGGCGCCGGCCGACATCCTGCTTCGGGCCCGGGGTCAGGCCTTCGATCGCGGTCTTGCCTGTGCCGCCTATGTCAGGGCGATGTTCTCGACCGGACACGATGCGGCCAATCGCGAGGTCTTCAGGCAGGAACCTGCCGATGCCCCCGATCTCGTCGGAATCGCCGTCCGCGGGCCGAAGAAGGACGTCGACAAGGCGGTCAAGGGCGCCCGGCTCCACCCGTAGGATTCGCGCCGCCTGTGGTGGCCGTGCGTGCTTCGAGGCTCCCCCGGCTCAGGGCCGGGGTCGCACCTCGGCATGGCGGGGTTTGGCGATTGGCCCGGCTCTGACAACCTCGCCATCCTGAGGTGCTTTGCGGGACGCGAAGCCTCGAAGGACGCACCCGCTATGTCCCGTGATAAGATCGCGTCGGGAGGAAATCTCGACATGCCAGTTGCCTTTGATTTCGCGGGGCGGGTCGCTGTCGTCACCGGCGGATCGAACGGCATCGGCCGGGCGATCGTCGAGCGGTTGCGCGATGCCGGCGCGGCGGTGATCGTCTGGGATCTGGTCGAGCCGGCTTATCCCGGCGTGTCCTTCGCCGAGGTTGACGTCACCGACGCGGCGTCGATCGGGCGCGCCGTGTCCGCGCTTTCCGGAGCGCATCCGGCGGTCGACATCCTCGTCAACAATGCCGGCATTGTCGGCGAGAGCGCGCCGGTGCTTGGCTTCGATCCCGACCGGTGGCGGCGGATCGTCGACGTCAACCTCTTCGGCACCTTCGAGGTCTGCCGTCAGGTCGTTCCCCTGATGCAGCGGAACGGCTACGGCCGGGTGGTCAACATGGCCTCGCTCGCCGGCAAGAACGGCACGCCGCTGGTCTCGGCCTATGCGGCGGCGAAGGCGGGGATCATCGCCTTCACCAAGTCCTTCGGCAAGGAGCTGGCCGAGACCGACATTCGCGTGAACTGCATCGCGCCGGCGGCCGTCGCGACGGAAATCCTCGGCCAGATGGCGGAGGAGGTGGTGCAAGGGATGATCGACGCGAGCCCGGCCAAGCGGCTCGGCACCGTCGACGAAGTCGCCGACATCGCGCTCTTCCTCTGCTCGGAAGCCTGCTCCTTCAACATCGGCGCGACCTTCGACGTGTCGGGCGGACGAGCGGTCTACTGACCGCAGGACGCGCGCGGGCCGGCGATTGCGGCGGCAGCCGCAACACTCGCTTCATCCTTCGCCCTCTAGGATCGGCATGCCTGCCCGGTTTGCGGTTGGCTACCAGAGACACGCGGGAAGGATGAAGACGATGCGGAGAGGTCTCAGTGCGGCGGCAGTCGCACTCGTCCTAGTGCTTGCGCCGTTCGCCGCCCTGCCGGCCGACGCCGGCCCGGCGGTCGTCGAGCGCCGGAGCGTGAGCTTCGAGGCGGCTATGGAGATCGCCAGGGCCAGCCTCGCGGAAGCGGAGGCGCAGAAATGCGTGTCGGCGGTCGTCGTGGTCGACGACAGCGCCCTGCCGCTGGTCCTCCTCCGCCAGGACGGGGCGACCGAGCAGTTCGTGACCGGCGCGACGCGCAAGGCCTGGACGGCGGTCAACCTCCGCGCCTCGACCCGCGATCTCCTCGCCACGGTGAAAGCGGGGGTGGAGGACGACGGCCAGCTTCCCCATGTCCGTAATGCCCTGTTCCTGATGGGCGGCGTGCCGTTACGCGACGGCGACGCGATCGTCGGCGCGGTCGGCACGGCCGGCTGCGTCGAGGGACTGGGCGACGACGCCGTGGCGCGCGCCGGCGCGGCCGCTTTCGAGAAGCTCGCCGCCGGGGCCGACGCGGAATAGGTCCGGCGGACCGGACCTTTCGGTTTACGGAGCGTCAGCGACGCTCAGTCGCCGGGGATTTCCTGCATGTCCGCCGGGCCCGGGCCGGAGGCCGGATCGGCGGGCCAGGGCCACTCGTGGGTGTCGAACGGCGCCAGCGTCGGCAGGAGCGCCTTCTTCCCCTGCTTTGCCGCGTCGACCTCGACCGCCTGTTGGGCGGCGCTGCCGATCAGCTCGGCGTCCATCAGGTAGAAGTTCCTGAAGAAGACATCGCCGAGCGGCCGGTCGGCGATGATCCGCGCGAGGACGTCGAACAGCGTGTCCTCGGTAGTGGTGAAGGCGGTGGTGCCGACCAGGATCAGGCGATCGTCGATCGCCTCCTTGCCCATGAACTGGGCGAGGACGGTGAACAGGATGTTGTTCTGGCGCGTGACGTAGAGGGTGTTGGTGATCGCGTAGGTCTTGTCCCATTCCGGGCCGAGCATTTTCTGCCAGCCTGTCAGCACGCTCTCCCAGTGGTCGACCTGGGTGCTGGCGGCGAGGGCGACATTCTTGACGATGTCCGGCTCGACCGAGCGCGCGAAGGCGTCGAGATCGGCGAAGGTGAAGGTGCCGGTCTCGAGGCATTTCTCCATGAAGGCGATGTCCCTGGCGAGCATGCCGTCGAGGCGCTTGCGCACGTTGTCGGGCAGGTCGAGGTCGCCGAGCGTCGCCTGCGCGGACTTGATACGCGCGAGGTAGACCGCCATCGGCGCCCGCCATGAGGTGTCGCCGGGATCGCGCAGATAGGGCGCGACGAGCTGGTACATGGCCATCGTGCTGTGCGAGACCGACTTGACCAGCGTGTAGATCTGCGGGACCGGCTCGGCGTGGATCGGGTCCTTGCCGGGGGGATAGAGCGTCATCGATCCGCCGAAGTCGTCGAAGCGGGCGATGATGACCGGTGTCTCGGCGCGGATGTTGGCTTTGTATTTCTCCAGCGACAGCCCGTAGATCTGCTGCATGCCGTCGTCGAGCGCCATGACGTTGGCGGCGGCGACGTCCGCCTTCGAGGCTGGCGCGCCCTTGCCGACCGCGACGGCGAGATAGGCGGGGAGCGTCTCATCGGCCGCCGCCAGCGGCGCGGCGAAGAGGCAGAGGGCGCCGGTGAGCGATGCGAGCGCGCGCGCCCGTCGACGGACTTCAGCGTGTTGACGGATCGGCAAGGTCGTTACCCCCTTCTGCTTCGCGACAGGGTCGGCCGCCGCCGGTCATCCTGGGCGCGGCAACGGTGATCCTATTCCGGGGGGATAGGCCGATTTGGTTGTGATCCGGTAAAGCGGGCGCGGCCCGGCCGGCCGCGGGAGGATCGATCCTAGAACCCGGCCGAGAAATTCTTCGGCGCCGGCGAGACGATGCCGAGCTGGCCGCGCTCGATCTGGTAGACGGCGAGCGTCCGCTGGTTGGTGCCGTTGGCCAGGAAGCGGAAGGCGCCGTCGACGCCGACGAAGCCGGCGGAGTTGGTCAGCACCTTCTCGGTGAAGGCCTGGGCGCCGAAGCGGCCGGAGAGGCCGGCGGCGAGGCTGACCGCGTCATAGGCGAGCGAGGCGTTGCGGACCGGCGCCGAGCCGTAGGCGGCCTTGTAGCGCTGCGAGAAGGCCTGGAAGCCGGTGAGATCGGGACCGGGGAACCAGCCGCCGTTGAGGTTCGATTCGCCGATGATGCGGGGATCGTCCCACTGGCCGCTGCCGAGGAACTTGATCTGCGCCGGGCTCACGCCATTGGCGGCCAGCACCTGGGCGAGGAAGGGGGTCGCGTCGCCGCCGTCCGGGATGAAGACCGCGTTGACCGTGCCCTGCTTGACGACATTGGCGATCGCCGTCGCCTTGGACTGCATGGAATTGCGGTCGAGATTGTATTTCTCAGAGGCAACGACCCGGCCGCCATTGGCGGCGACAGCGCGCTGCAGCGCCGCCTCGACCAGCGTGCCATAGGCGTTTGCCGGCAGCAGCGCCGCGTAGGAGGTCTTGCCCTGGCTGGCGGCGAAACGGATGATCCGGTCGACATCGCTCTGCGGCAGGAAGCTGATCAGGTAGACGCCCTTCGAGGCAGTCGAGGCGTCGGTGGAAAAGGCGACGACCGGGATCTTGGCGGGCCTCGCCACCGTGCCGGCGGTCCGCACCGCCTCCGAGAAGACCGGGCCGAGGATGAGCTGGGCGCCTTCCGAGATCGCCACCGTCGCCGCATCGCGGGCACCGTCGGCGGTGCCGCGGTCGTCCTTGACCAGGAGCTGGATATTGGCCGCCTGGAATTCCTTCAGCGCGAGTTCCGCGGCATTCCGCATGTCCCTGGCGAGCTGGCCGGCATTGCCGGTGGCCGAGAGCGGCAGCAGCAGCGCGACCTTGACGGGCCCGGTGCCGAGGACCTCGCCCGCGACGGGACCGCCGGCGACGCTTCCGGCGGGCGGATTGAGCATTGTGGAGGGCGAGCAGGCGGCGAGGATGACACCGACGATCGCGATGACCGACACTTTCGCGCGGTCCGCGAGGACACGGAACAGGCTCGACAAAAGTTACTCCTTGGTCGCCCCGTGGCGGGCCCGCGGCCTTGCGGCCGGACCCTGCCCGGTTTTCTTCGATTCTCCGGCCCCGGAGCGCTGAATAGCGCTTACACTCGCGCGGACCGGCCTGAAATCCGGTAACGATGGATAAATCATAAGGTTCATCCGTGCCCTGTCAAAAGAGAAGC
>JAGRKY010000463.1 GCA_020442095.1 Bauldia sp. | reverse complement strand
GGCGGCTTGTCGATGACGATCAGGTCGCTGTCCTCGTAGACGACGTCGAGGGCGATATCCTCGCCTTCCGGCTCCGCCGGCTCCGGCGGCGGCAGGGTGACCGTGATCCGCTCTCCCGGTTTGACCGGCCTTTTCGGCTCCTCTATCGTCGCGCCGCCGATTGCGACCATTCCCGAAACGATGAGGGCCTTGGCGCGGTTCCGCGACAGATCGGCGACCGCGCGGGCGAGATAAGCGTCGAGACGGGCGCCGTTCTCGGCCTCGTCCACGACAACCTCGACACGCGTTCCGACCTGACCGGCTGACATGGCTGACCCATTCGACGAAGAAGACGAAAAGCCGCTCGACCCCGCCGTCTTGCGGGTTCAGGCGCGGCTGCGCCGGCTGATGCTGATCGCCGGGCTGACGCTTGGAATCGGCATCCTCGCCGTCTTTGGCGGCATCGTCTACCGCATTATGCAGGGCGAGGGCGGGGCGCCGGCGGAACTGCCGAAGGACGCGCCGACGCCGACGATCTCGCTTTCCGAGCTCGGTCTCGACCCGGACGCCCGCGTCGTCTCCTCCGCCCTCGACGGCGACCGCCTGTCGCTGACCTATACCGGGCAGGGCGGGACCACCGTGATCATCTTCCAGATGCCGTCGATGACCGTCGTCGGCCGGCTGCGGGTGACCGGCGAATAGCCCGCGGGGTTCTGCAAAGCCGCCGAATCCGTTATGTCTTGCGGGGCCGAGCGATCAGGCAGGCGACCGGCGGGGCTGGCAGGTGGAGCGCAAGCGCGGGCAGGCAAGGGGACCGATCCCGACCACTTTCGACGGCGTCCTGGCGGCGATCGTTGCCGGCTTCCTGCTGTTCGCCACCTTCCTGACGCTGAAGCCCTTCATCCCGGCGATCCTCTGGGCGATCGTGCTGGCGATCGCGGCGGCACCGTTGCATAGCCTGATCGAGAGCAAGATCGGGAACCGGCGCAAGCTCGCCGCGCTGCTGACCAGCCTGATCCTCGTCGTCATCCTGGTCGTGCCGGCGGTCGGGCTGACTCGCGGGATCATCGCCTATACCCCCGGGCTTCTCACTTGGGTCAACGCGGTCTCCGGCGACAGCGTCACCGTCGCGCCGCAGAGCATCCGGAACCTTCCCTGGGTCGGCGGCGTCCTCAGCAGCAACTGGGAACTGATTGCCGGCGAGGGCAAGAGCTACATCGCCCATTTCCGCGCCGACATCGAGCAATGGCTGGTCTGGGGCCTGCAGGAGGTCGAGAATGTCGGCCTCTTCATGTTCGAAGTCGCGCTCGGCGTCGTCCTCGCCGGCGTCTTCCTCGCCCATCGCGGCCGGCTGTCCGGCTTCGCCGAGACCTTTTTCCACCGGGTCGGCGGCACGGTCGGCACGACCCTTCTCCGGCGCGCGGTCAGCACCACCCGCAGCACCGTCAGGGGCGTGGTCGGCAGCGCCATCGCCGAAGCCCTGGTCGCGACCTTCGCCTATCTGATCGCCGGCGTGCCGGCCTGGCTGCTGCTCGGCGGCCTCACCTTCTTCGCGGCGCTGGTCCAGATCGGCGCGCCGCTGGTGTGGATTCCGGTGGCGCTGTGGCTGCTCGCCCAGAACGAGCCGGGCTGGGCGATCTTCGTCGCCCTGTGGGGCGTCCTCGTCGTCTATCCGGTCGAGAACCTGTCGCGGCCGGTGCTTGCCGGCAAGGCGGCGGAGCTTCCGGGACTGCTGATCTTCGTCGGCGTGCTCGGCGGCCTCGTCGCCTGGGGGCTGATCGGCGTCTTCCTCGGGCCGGTGGTGCTCGCGGTCGCCTATGATCTCATCCAGGTCTGGTTCCGGGCGGGCCCGGATTCGGGCGGCGAGGACGACGAGCCATCGCCGGACGACGCGAACGAGCCTTCCACCACGGAATGACGGGGTCGCAAAGGCACCGCTTGAAGTCGGCCCGGACGATAGCTATAGAAGGGCGACTTGGTGCTGCTCCCTTCGTCTAGCGGTCTAGGACGCTGCCCTCTCACGGCAGAAACAGGGGTTCGAGTCCCCTAGGGAGCGCCATACCTTCAGCCAGGCGCCATATTCCCCCGATAGAGGTCCGCATAGCGGGCCGCGCTGGCTCGCCAGGAGACGTCGGTCTTCATCCCGTTCTTCTGGATGCGCTGCCAAGCGCCCGGGTCCCTGTAGAGGTCGACCGCCCGCAGGAGCGCCGCCTTCAGGCCCTCGGCATCGACATGGGAGAACTGGATGCCGGTCGCGACGCCCGCCTCGAGCGCGGCGAGATTGGCATCGATGACCGTGTCGGCGAGGCCGCCGACCCGCGCCACCACCGGCACGCATCCATAGCGGAGACCGTAGAGCTGGGTGAGCCCGCAGGGCTCGAAGCGGGACGGGATCAGGATCGCGTCGGCGCCGCCCTGGAGGAGGTGCGACAACTCCTCGTGATAGCCGGTGATTATCCCGATCCGGCCCGGATGCCGGGCCGCGCCCGCGCGCAGCATCGCCTCGATCCCCGGATCGCCCGAGCCGATGACGGCGAGCCGCGCGCCCGCCGCGACCAGCGGCTCGATGCTGGCGTCGAGCAGGTCCATGCCCTTCTGCCAGGCGAGGCGGCTGACGACGCAGAACAGCGGACCGTCGCCCGGATCGAGGCCGAAGGCGCTTTCGACCTCGCGCTTGTTTGCTTTGCGTGCGCCCAGGCGCCTTGCCGAATAGGGGCTGGCGAGATGGGAATCGCTCTCCGGATCCCAGACCTCGGTATCGATGCCGTTGACGATGCCGGAAAGCGCCGCCTGCCGGCCGCGGAGAAGACCGTCGAGGCCCATGCCGCCCTCCGGGGTGCAGATTTCCCGGGCATAGGTCGGGCTGACGGTGGTGATCGCATCGGCGTAGAGCAGCCCGGCCTTCAGGTAGCCGACGCCGCCGTAGAATTCGACGCCGTCGACGGCATAGGCCTCCGGCGGCAGGCCGAGCTCGGAGAAGATGGCCGAGTCGAAGCGGCCCTGGAAGGCGATGTTGTGGATGGTCATCACGCTCCGCGCCCCGCCGCCTCTGCCGAAGTGGAGATAGGCCGGCACGAGCCCGGCCTGCCAGTCGTGGCAATGGACCACATCGGGCACGAAAGCATCGACCGCGCCGCTGGCGATATCGGCCGCGGCCCGGGCGAATGCCGCAAAGCGCTTCCAGTTGTCGAGCCAGTCGACGCCGTCCGCGTCGAAATAGGGATTGCCCGGCCGGTCGAAGAATCTCGGTGCATCGAGGACGATGAGGTGGAGGCCGTCGAAGCTGGCGGCGAGGAGGCGGGCGGTGGTTCCGAACAGGTGGCGGTAGCGGCGGATGACCGTCGCCTCGCCGAGCGCGGCCATCACCTCCGGATAGCCGGGCAGCATCACCCGCATGTCGATGTC
>JAGRKY010000462.1 GCA_020442095.1 Bauldia sp. | reverse complement strand
AGATCAGCCGGTCCATCGGCTTGCCGGCCGAGAGATCGTCGAAGACCGCGCTGATCGCCGTATCCTGGTCCTCGGTCTCCTCGTAGGGGAAGCGGGCCGCGAATTCGTCATAGGCGCCTTCCGGCGGCGTCATCGCGGGGGCGGCACGCATGGCGCGCTCGGCCGCGACCTTCATCAGCGCCTCCGCCATGTCGCGGATGCGCTTCTTCAGCCGCGCCTTGCGAGCCTGCCAGGCGGTGCCGCCGAGCTTGTCGAGCGGCGCATCGGCCTGGTCCGAGCCGTAGCGGGAGAGAAGCTCGATATTCTCGACCGGAAGATAGACCCGGTCGTTGCCGGCATAGACGAGTTCCAGGCAATCATGCGGCGCGCCGGCCGCCTCGATCGTCTTCAACCCGACGAAACGGCCGATGCCGTGGTCGGCATGGACGACGAGATCGCCCTCGGCGAGGCTGGTTACGTCGGTAAGGAAATCCGCCGGACGGCGCTTGGCATGCGGCCGCACCAGCCGGTCGCCGAGGATGTCCTGCTCGCCGATGATCGCGAAATCGGGGGTCTCGAAGCCGTCCTCGATGCCGAGCACCGCGAGCCCAACCACGTCCTTGGGCAGCGCCGCGGCTTCCGCCCAGTCGGCGACGGCCTGGATCGCGGTCAGGCCATGGTCGACCAGCACCTGCCCCATCCGGTCGCGCGAGCCTTCGCTCCAGCAGGCGACGATGGCGCGTTTGCCCGCAGCGATGAGCGTGTCGACATGGCCGATCGCGGCATCGAAGACGTTGACGTCCTGCGCCTGCCGCTCCGCCGCGAAATCGCGGCCGCGCCGCGCCTCGAGGTCCATGACATCGGCGCGCGCCGGCTGGGCAAAGGGCGAGAGCCGCACCAGCGCATGGCCGGCGAGCGCCTCCGCCCATGTGTCGCGGGTCAGATAGAGGCGATCGGGCGGCAGCGCGTTATAGGGGACGCCGCCGGTGTCGCCGGCCTCCATCGCCTGCTGCCGCGCGCGATAATGATCCTCGATCTGGGCCAGCCGCTCGCCGGTCGCCTCGTCGTCGAGATGCTCGAGCACGACCGCCGCGTCGCCGACATGGTCGAACAGCGTCTCCATGCCATCGGCGAAGAGCGGCAGCCAGTGCTCCATGCCGACATAGCGCCGGCCCTCGCTGACCGACTGGTAGAGAAGGTCCTCGCGGCTCGGGGCACCAAACTCGGCGACGTAGTTCTGGCGGAAGCGGGCGATGGTCTCGGGCGACAGATGCAGTTCGTTGGCCGGGACGAGATCGATACGCTTCCGCGCCGCGACCGTGCGCTGGCTTTCGGGGTCGAAGGTCCTGATCGATTCCAGCGTATCGCCGAAGAAATCGAGCCGGACCGGCTCGCCGGCCCCGGCCGCGAAGAGATCGGCGATACCGCCGCGGACCGCATATTCGCCCGGTTCCCGGACGGTGGGGCTGCGCAGGAAGCCGTTATCCTCCAGCCACCTGACGATCCCGTCCATCGGCTTCTGGTTGCCGACGGCGAGCGACATCGAGCCGCGCGAGACGAAGGCGCGGGTCGGCACCTTCTGGAGCGCGGCGTTGACCGTGGTTAGGACGATCGACGCTCCGGTGGCCGGCGTCGTCAGTTGCGACAGCGCCGCCATCCGCCGCGCCACCACCGCCGAATGCGGCGACGCCCGGTCGTATGGCAGGCAGTCCCAGGCCGGGAAGTCGATAATCTCGGTCGTCGGCGCGAAGAAACGGATCGTCCGCTCGACTTCGGCAAGCCGCTGGCCGTCGCGTGCGACGAAGACGACCCGCCGGCCGGCGACCGCCGCGATATCGGCGAGCGCCTTGCCGACCATGCCGTCGGGCACCGCGGTGAGCGTGACCGGGCCCGTGCCACCAAGCGCCGCCTTGATCGACGGTCTGGCATAGGGTCGGGAAAGCGTTTCGGACATGGCGGGTCAGCGAACCTGGTTGTGAAAGGCGATGAGGCGGTCGAGCACCGGCGATGCGTTGGCCTCCGGCACCGGCTCCGCGCCGATCACCCAGTTGAGGATATCGGGGTCCGGCGTATCGAGGAGCGTCTCGAACTGTGCCACCTCGGTCTCGGAGAAGGACGGAAGATGGGCATCGGCGAATCGTCCGAGAATCAGGTCGGTCTCGCGCGTGCCACGATGCCAGGCGCGGAACGCCAGCCGCTTCCGACGCGTATCCAGTGCCGCCCGGGCTTGTTCCACGATATCGACCCGCCAATAGGAAAACGGCGCCGAGCCCTTGCGGCCCGTCGCTTCCGCCGCAGGATATAGCGTCGAAGCGGTCGAATGTCAGCCGTCACCGGCGCCGCAGAGCCGGGAAAACCTCAATCATTCCAGTCGGCGATCAGCGACGAGTTGCAGATCCGCTCGTGCCGGGTCCGGCCGAGCGCGGAGATCGCCGCCATTTCCGCGGCGTCCAGCCGGAAGCCGAAGATATCGAGATTGCTCCGCAGCCGCTCGGTTTTCGTGCTCCTCGGGATCACCACGGCGCCCTGCTGGTTCTCCCAGCGCAGCACGACCTGGGCCGGCGTGACGCCGTGCCGTGCCGCAATCTCGACGATCGCCGGTTCGGTGAAGGACCGTCCCCGCCCCAGCGGGCAATAAGCGACGAGGACCGTCCCCTTCTCCTCGCAGACGGCGATGAGGTCGTCCTGGTTGAGATAGGGATGGTATTCGCACTGGTTCACGATGATCGGGAATTCCGTATGCGCCCAGGCCTCGGCAAGCCGGCGCGGGGTGAAGTTCGACACGCCGATATGGAGCGCGAGCCCGCGCCTGCGGACGTCGTTCAGGGGCTCCATCGTCTCGGCGACGCTGAGCACCGGACTCGGCCAGTGGATCAGGACGAGATCGACGTGATCCATCCTGAGCCGCTTGAGGCTTGCTTCCACGGACCGCTGGAAATCGCCGTCGGCGAGATCGCCGGGCTGCACCTTGGTGGTGATGAAAAGCTCGCCACGGGGAACGCCCGAGGCCCGGACGCCCTCGCCGACCCGCTCTTCGTTGCCATAGGCCGCGGCGGTGTCGACATGG
Source organism: Bauldia sp. (assembly GCA_020442095.1). The sequence goes on along the minus strand of JAGRKY010000462.1, from coordinate 1,079 downwards.
CGATAGCCCATGGCGATCGCGTCGCGCACCACCTGCGCGCACTGCTCGCCGCGGAGCGTCCAAGTGCCGATCCCGACCGCCGGAATCGCCGTGTCGTAGGAACGGATCGCCTCCATCCCAGCCCCTCCTTGTGAAAACAAGATCGTCCTCCGGGCGGTCATGTTCAACCCCGAAGAAAAAGGGCAGCCGCTTGTCGCGACTGCCCTCTCCTGCGTCCACGTCTGCCAGAGGCTCAGTGTGCCGTGGTCCGCCGCATCGTCATCGGCTGGTCAGGGTCCGCCTTTCAGCCGCCCAAGCCGATGTCCCTTCGGATCTCGGGAGGCAGGGCCTCGATAACCCGCCGCGTGTGGCGGCGACGGCGCGCCGCATCGACCTTGCTGGCCATCGCGCGAATTTTCCCGAATCCGGTCATTTCTTTTCCCCTCGGCGCGGCAAAGCGAATGGGCCGCGCCCGCGTTCGATTGCGTATTGGGATCGAGGATAAGGCGCCGCCGGACGCCGGTCAGTGACCGGCGTCACACAACCTGGGAAGGAATGGCGCGGCTCAGCTGTCGCGGGTCGCCGCCAGCACCGCCTCGATCACCCGGTCGACCTCGGCATCGGTCAGGTCGGGGTGGAGCGGCAGGCTGAGGACTTCGCCGGCCAACTGCTCGGAGACCGGCAGGGCGTGACCGACATAGTCGCGGAAAGCGGGATGCTGATGGAGCGCCAGCCGGTAGAACAGGCCAGTGCCGATGCCCGCCTCGTCGAGCTTCGCCTTGACGTCGTCGCGATTGCGGATGCGGATCGTGTAGAGCGCATAGGCGCTCTCGGCATCCTCGCCGACGGTCGGCACGGTTACCGTGGCGGCGAGCGCCGCGTCGTAGCGCGCCGCGATCTCCCGACGGCGCGCGAGTTCCCGGTCGAAGACCTCGAGCTTGGCGAGAAGCACGGCGGCCTGGATCGTATCGAGGCGGCCGGTCAGCCCGAGCTCGGTCGCTTCGTCGCCGGTTCCGGTCCGGCCATGCGACCGGATCCTGCGCACCGACTCCGCCAGTTGGTCGTCCTCGGTGAGGATCGCGCCGCCGTCGCCGTAGCAG